>JALZOI010000886.1 GCA_030857245.1 Myxococcota bacterium | reverse complement strand
AGGTTCGCCTCCCAGGTCGGCTGCACCGGGCCGCCGCCGTGGCCAGGCAGCGCGATCGTGCGCAGCGGCAGCGCGCACGCGGCGCGGACCTCGCGCCAGGCCTCGGGATCACCCGCGAAGCCGTGGATCAGCACGCCTGCCATGCCGGCACCTTCCCGCCCGATCACGTCGGGCTCGCCGGCGAGCGCAGGATCACGCGCGTGATCTCGGGGGGCGCGCCGACCCGGACGGGCGGCCCCCAGTAGCTTGGACCACGGCTGACGTAGAGCTGGGTCGCGCCTTCGCGGTAGTGGCCGGCGAGCAGGCCGCCCTGCTGGAGCTTGACCAAGTAGTGCCACGGCCACACCTGGCCGCCGTGGGTGTGTCCCGAGAGCTGGAGATCGACGTCGTGCTTCGCGGCGACGCGGACCTGGCGCGGCTGGTGCGCGAGCAGCACGACGGCGCGTCGCGGATCGCGGCCCGCGAGCGCACGGGGCAGATCCGCGCCGTGACCCTTCGCGAGCCGGTGCGCGCTGTGATCGTCGATGCCGGCGAGATCGAACGCACCGCCCGCGCGGGCGATCTCGACGCGCTCGTTGCGCAGCGGCCGGATGCCAAGCGTCGTGAAGTGCGCGAGCCACGCGTCAGCGCCGGAGTAGTACTCGTGGTTGCCGGTGACCATGTAGACGCCGTGCGGTGCGCGCAGGTCGGCGAGTGGTGCGACGTCGGCGCGGAGCTCGGCGACCGAGCCATCCAGCAGGTCGCCGGTCAGCACGATCAGATCGGGCGCGAGTGCGTTCGTGCGGGCGACGAGCTCCTCGATGAAGGCGCGGCCGATCGTGCCGCCCACGTGCAAGTCGGTGAGCTGAACGATCGTGAAGCCGTCGAGCGCGGCGGGCAGCCGCGTCAACGTGATCGGCACGTCGACGACCTCGGCGTCTCCGAGCGCGCGGGTCACGCCGTAGCCGACGTGGCCGACCACCGCCGTCGTCACCACCCCGCCGGCGATCCGCGCGAGCGCCTGGCGACGGCCGTGATCGACGGGCGCCGGGCGCCGGCTCACCTTGCGGCCGAGCCACCCGACGACGCGGCCGAGGTCGACGAGCAGCAGCGCGACGAACAGGAAGGCGAACAGCGCCCAGCCGATGAACGTCGGCCACGCGAACCACCCGCCGATGCGCGGCGCGCCGCCCGGCCCGGTCGCCATCACCCACGCCATCGGCAGCACGAGGAGCACGAGCCCGGCGGTCGCCGCGATCCGCGCGCCGCCGGTGAGCCCGGTCCGCCGCACGAGCCGCCACCACACGAAGGAGAACAGCAGCCCGAGGATCACCAGACGCAATAACGACTGCAGCACCGCTACAACATGACCTGGACTCTCGCCGGCGTCAGCCCACGCCGCGCCGGCCTGCGCGATCGCGGCTGTCGGATTCACGACAGCGCGGTCAGTGCTGCGACTGGCACGCGAACCCGCCGCTGCGCGCCTGCACGCAGACGCCGAGCTTCGCCTTGTCGATCCGACAAACATCGGCGACCCGCTCGCACACCGCCACCGGATCCGACGACGTCCCGCCGGGTTTGCTGTTCGAGGTCGGACCACACGCCGCCGCCGCCGCCAAGCCGAGCCAGAGCGTGAAGCGCATCATCCGGGCAGCCTAGCATCGGGGGGCGCGCGCCGCCGTCAGCGCACGACGTCGACGCCGCGGCCGGTGAGCGCGCGGGTCGCGGTCCGGCCGGGCGCCGAGAGCCGGAGCTGGGAGAGGCCGAGCGTGCGGAGCCGGGCGAGGGCGAGGAGCGCGGTGGGATCGGTGACCTCCGTCGAGGAGAGATCGAGGCGCACGAGCGAGCGGCCGCGCGCGAGGGCGGGCAGGGCGGCGTCGGCGATGGCGAGGCCGAGCAAGGACAGCGTGCGGAGCGCGGGCCACGCGGTGAGGTCGGTGATGGCGGAGGTCACGCGGGTGTCGCCGATCGAGAGCTCCTCGAGCGCGGGCATCGCGCGGAGCCGCGGGAGAGCGTCGTCGGAGACATCCGTGTTCGCGACATGGAGCACGCGGAGGTCGCGCGTGGTGAGCGCGTCGAGCGTCTCGTGGTTGGTGCGCGTGCCGTCGAGGAACAGCCGCTGCAGGCGCGGCAGCTTGGCGAGGGCGGCGAGGGCGTCGCGGCTCGCCTCGACGCGCGTCAGCACGAGCGTCTCGAGCGCGGGCAACGTCCCGATGCGAGCGAGCGTCGTCGCGCCGACCCGGGTGTCGCCGAGCCCCAGGGCGACGAGGTTCGGCGTGGCCTCGAGGATCGCGAGACCGGCATCGGTGACCGCGGTCCTCGACAGGTAGAGCTCGGTGAGCGCGGGGCTCGCGGTCGCCAGGGCGCGATCGGTGATGCCGGTGCGGTCGAGGCGGAGGACCCGCAGGCGGGCGTGCCCGAGCAGCGCGGCCGCGTGAGCGTCGGAGACCCGGGTCTCGGCGAGGTCGACGAGCTCGAGCCCGGGATGCGCCGCGATCGCGGTGAGCGCCGTCGCCGTGATCGGCGTCGCCGCCAGCCGGAGCTCGCGCAGCGCGGGCCGGGCCGCGAGCCGGAGCACGAGCTGGTCGGTGACGCGCGCCCCCGACAGGCCGACCTCGGTCAGGTGCGGCGCGGTCGCGAGCCACGCGAGATCTGCATCGGTGGGGCGATAGCCGACGAGGTCGGAGACATCGATCCGCTCGAGCACCGGCGCGCTCGCCTTGAAGGCGGCGACGCCGCGGCCGACCCGCGTGCCGTCGAGGAAGAGCTGGCGCAGCGGCCTCGTGCCGATCGCGCGAGCGGTGGCCGGGCCGACG
>JALZOI010000259.1 GCA_030857245.1 Myxococcota bacterium | reverse complement strand
GCCGATGCCCTTGCGGATCGCCTGCACGCCCGCGATGAACGTGGTCGCCACCGCGCCCATGCCCGGCATCAAGATCCCGAGCTTGCCCGTGGCGGGCTTCACGTCGACGGCTTTCTTCAGAGGCATGAGCACGGTATGGCATCCCGCCCACGGTGTCTTCAAGGGGAAGGAACGGCACGGGGCCGCGCACCCGGTGACGGATTTTCGACAGCTGCGACCCTGCCGTGACGCCGGGGCACGTCACGCGGTCGCGAACGCGCGCCGGATCGTCGCAGGATCGTTGGTCATGACGCCGTCCGCGCCGAGCGCGAGCAGCCGCGCCGCCTCGGCGGGATCGTCGACGGTCCAGAAGTCGACCCGCAGCCCGAGGCTGTGACACTTCGCGATGAACGCCGCACGGTCGAAGCGCAACGGGCCGGCGTGCGTCGGCACCTGCGCGGCGGTGCCGGTCCGCGGCAGCTGGCGCCACAGCAGCGACGGCAGCGCGGCGAGCGACGCGACCTCGGTGCGCGCGAGCGCGGTCTCGCCCCCGTAACCGCGGCGCCGGACCTCGGCGATCTGCCGCAGCTGAAAGCTCGCGATCGTGACGCGATGCTCCGCCTGGCGCGCGCGCACGGCGTCGAGGATCAAGCCGACCGCGCGCGGGTCGGACTTGATGTCGACGTTGAGCTGGACGTCCGGAAAGGCCTCGAGGATCTCGTCGAAGCGCGGCACGCGGATGCCCTGGCCCGCGAACGGCCGCGTCCCGTCGGCCGCGACAAAGCCCCAGCCGACGTCGAGGCGCTGCGCGTCGGCGAGGTCGAGCGCGGACCACCGGAGCTGCGCGGCGGCGGTGCGCGACGCGGTGTCATCGTGCACGACGATCAGCACGTCGTCACGCGTGACCTGGACGTCGAGCTCGAGCGCATCGACCCCGATCTCGATCGCGCGCTCGAACGCAGGCAGCGTGTTCTCGGGGCGCTCGGCCGCCGCACCGCGATGGGCGTAGAGCCGGCGCGCGTGCACTACTTCTCTTCTTCGAGCTCCAGCGCCTGCGCGGGCATCGGCGGCGGGCGCGGGTCGGACACCTGCATCACCTCGACGGCGTACTTGATGTCCTTGTCGGCGAGCGGGTGGACGTAGCGGACGTCGACCTCGTCGCCCTGGACCTTGTCGACCAGCAGCACGACGTTCATGCCGTCGCCGGCCTTGCCTGCGAACTTCTCGCCGACGACCAGGTTGGCGTCCTTCGGGAACTCCGACCGCTTCACCGTCTTGAGCGGCTGCTGGGCGCCGAAGGCATCCTTGGCCTTGATCACACCCTCGCGCTTGGCGCCCTTCTCGAGGCCGATCATCACGGCCTCGAGGCCGGGCAGCATCGAGCCCGCGCCCTGGATGTACTCGACGGTGCTCTTCTCCAGGGACTCGCCCCCGACGACGGAGAGGTCGACCTTCACGGTAACTCTGCGGCCGTTCTCGATCTTCACCGCCAAACGGTACACGTGAGCCGTCCGCGACGGCAACGCCCGGCGGTTGTGAACACCCGGCGACACCGAGAGGCGCGGCTGTCGGGTTTGCCGTCAGCGGGACGTCCGCGCTGCGCGCGGGGGCGGGCTGCGGCAGGGTTGCGTTTACTTGCCCGCTGGCACGGAACCAGCAGAAAATTTTCCCCGCAGATGGTTCGGTTCGCTCTTCTTGTCACTCTCCTGCTCGGCGGCGCCGCCGGCTGTCAGGCTGCGCGGTCACCCCAGCTCCGCGTCCTGGGCGTCCAGGATCAGCGCCGCCACGAGGTCGTCGTCGTCCAGGTCACCAACCCGGCGAGCCGACCGATGCGGCTCACGAAGCTCGCGTATCGGTTCGCCGCCGCGAGCGGGACGACGGTGTACGAGGGCGAGGTCGAGCTGTCGCGGGACGTGCCGGCGGGCGCCGCGGTGGTCGTCGAGCTGCCGCACCCGCGCCTCGAGCGCGGGCTTCATGAATCGACGGTCGACCTGATCTCGAGCGAGCCGTTGACCCTGCGGGGCAAGCTCACGGCGGAGCTCGACCAGGTCGTCCGGATCTTCAAGGTCTCCGCGGAGATCCGCTCCCGATCCACGGCGTCGGCCGCGGCGACCGCCAGCGCGCTGGAGTAGCTGCCGCGGGGTCGCACCTGGGGGTACCCCGAGGCTTGCGTCCTCACCTGACATCCAGGTGATGCTGGTCGTCATGCGAACCGTACTCCTCGCGTTTGCGACCCTCGTCCTCGCAACTTCGGCTGCGACGGCGGGCAAGCAGCAAGTCCGATACATCGGCATCCATCCCGTGCCCAAGGCCGAGGGCGGCGGCTTCTGTCACATCGAAGGTGCCCACGTGCACGTCTTCGGCGCCGACAAGCTGCAGTACCGCGATCACCGCGGGCACCACCACTTCGTCGGCGATCCCGTCGCGTACGGCTATGACGGCCCACGCCACGCCTACAAGGGCCATCACGCGATCGAGGTCCACGCGGTGGTCGGCACGCCCGACGTCGACACCGAGTTCTGCTACCTCGACGGCGCGCACTACCACTACTTCGCGCCGCCGCCGGGCCCCGACTTCCAGGTGGTGGGGGACGTCAGCTTCTACGTGGCGGAACCGCCGGCGGTCTACGTCGAGGCTCGCCCGACGTACGTCGGGATCAACGCGGTCTATCGCCCGTTCGTGTACGCGCGCCCGGTCGTCGAGGTGGAGGCGCCGGTCGGTTGGATCGGTGCGCGCGTCGACATCGTGACGCCGGTGGTCCACGTCGAGGCGCCGCGCGCGCGCGTCGTGGCGCCAGCCGTCGTGGTCGATACTCGCATCCACATCCCGACCCCGACGATCCGGGTCGGCGTCGACATCGGGATCGGCGGCGGCGTGCACTCGCACGGCCACCACCGCGGTCATGGCAAGCACAAGAAGTTCAAGCGCGGCAAGCGCCGCTGGTAGGAGCAGATAGCTATGCGCGCTCTCATCGGATTCGGTGCCGTGCTCGCCCTCGGTGGCGCCCTCGGCTGCAGCAAGGATGACGGCACCGGCCGCGGTGCTGCAGCGGGAGAGCTGTCCCGCGACCGCGTGACCGCCGCCTGGAAGCAGGCCGGCTTGACGGTGTCGCCGATGACCGCCGCCACCGTGGGCTTTGGCAAGGACTGCCAGAGCGGGACGGTGGGTGGCGTCGACGTCGCGGTCTGTCAGTACGCGACGCCCGAGGAGGCCAAGGCTGCCGAGCCACCGGGCCTCGCCTGGGTCGGCGAGGCGACCGGGATGTCGCAGGCCGCCGGCAAGGTCCTCGTCGTCGCCGCGGATCGTCGCAAGGCCGACCCGAGCGGCCGGACGATCAACCAGGTCATGAAGCTGTCGAAGTAGCGAGCGGCCGGCGGTGACGTCGCGGGTGCTCGCACGGTGGCTCGGCGTCGCGATCGCCGTGATCGCGGGGCTCGGCCTCGGCGTCGAGCTCTGGCACGCGCGTTCGCACGACGCCGCGGTCGAGGCGCTGCTGCCGCGGCTCTCGCTGTCGTACGAGGCGAACGTGCCGACGTGGTTCGCGTCGAGCCTGCTCCTCGTCGGCGCGCTCGCGGCGGCGGTGATCGCGCGCGAGGCCGCGGCCTGGCGCCGCCACTGGGCGGGCGTGGCCGTGGTGTTCGGCTACGCGTCGCTCGACGAGGCCACGCAGCTCCACGAGCACCTCGGCGGCAACTTCGCGATTGGGGGCGTCCTCTACTTCGACTGGGTGATCCCGGCGGTCGCGATCCTCGGGGTGCTCGTCCTCGGGTTCCTGCCGTTCGTGCGCGCGCTCGCGCCGGCGACGCGGCGGCGCCTGATCATCGCGGGCGCGATCTACCTCGGTGGGGCGGTCGCGATGGAGCTGCCGCTCGGCTGGTGGACCGAGCGCGCGGGCGCCGACTCGCTGGGCTACGCGCTGATCGACTGGGTCGAGGAGACGCTCGAGCTCGTGGGGGCCAGCCTCGCCCTCGTCGCCTTCGTCAAGCACCGCGAGGATGTCGCGTGAGCGCGCCGCGCGCACCCGGTCCGTTCATCGTCGGGCCGGTCTACGACTGGCTGCTGTTCCTCGGCTCGCCGGTGCTCGCGCTCGTGCTCGGCATCATCGTGTCGGGCAGCGCGCTCTCCACCGAGCTGTGGCTGCTCGGCGACGAGGACGACACGCTCGTCGGCTTCTTCATCGGCACCGTGATCCACGCGCACCTCGTGGCGGTGGTCTTCCGCAGCCACGGCAATCGCTCGATCCGCACGCTCTATCCGATCCGCTTCCTCGTCGTGCCGGTGATCCTCTATGCCGCGATCGTCGCGTCGCCGTGGATCGCGGTGGCGACGACGGTGGTGGCGACGTTCTGGGATGTCTGGCACTCGGGCGCGCAGACCTTCGGGTTCGCGCGGATCTACGATCGCAACCACGGCACGCCACCCGAGCTCGGGCGTCGGCTCGACTTCTGGCTCAACCAGCTGCTCTACGCGGGCCCCATCCTCGCCGGCGCGACCCTGATGGATCACGTCGACTCGTTCGATAGCTTCGAGCGGATCGGCGACGCCGTGTTCTCGTCGGTACCGGCCCACGTCGCCGGCTCCACGCGGGTGCTGACGTGGTTGATCCTCGCGACCGGCTCCTCGTTCCTCGTCGTCTACGTCGCGATCTACTGGCGGCTCGCGCAGCGCGGCTACCGGCCGCCGTGGCTCAAGATCTGGCTCGTCGTCTCGACCGGCTTCGTGTCGATCTACTCGTGGGGGTTCAACTCGTGGGGGCAGGCCTTCCTGATCATGAACCTGTTCCACGGGGTGCAATACCTCGGGCTGGTGTGGGCGATGGAGGGCAAGCGGATCTCGGGGCTGATGCGCCTGCCGGGGCGGCCGCGGCTGGTGGCGGCGATCTTCCTCGGCAGCGTCCTCGCGTACGGCCTCGGCGTGCAGGCGCTCGACGCCAACCTCACGACGCTGTGGGCGATCACGATGGTCGTGTCGCTGATGCACTTCTGGTACGACGCCTTCGTCTGGTCGGTCCGCAAGGCGCAGATCTAGGCCCGCGACGCCGCTGGCACCGTCGGCGGCGCTGGTGAGGCTGGCATCCGGGGCCGCGTTTCGATAGGTTGCCCGCCCATGTCGCAGAACTGGTCCCAGCTCGCCGACGCCGCGCTCGCAGGCACCGTGATCTCCCGCGAGGACGCCCGCGCGGTGCTGCACGCGCCGACGACCGAGCTGCTCGCGCTGCTCGATGCCGCGTTCCGCGTCCGCCGCCACCACTGGGGCATGCGGGTGTCGCTGCACGTGCTCGAGAACGCGAAGCAGGGCGCGTGCCCCGAGGACTGCGGGTTCTGCTCGCAATCGTCCGCCCATAGTAACTCCGGTGAATCGCCGGGTGGCGAGGCGCCGATGAAGTCGGTCGACGATCTCGTCGAGGGTGCGCGCCGGGCGCACGCGACCCGGGCCAAGCGTTACTGCATGGTGACCGCGACGCGCGGCCCGTCGCAGCGTGACCTCGATACGATCTGCGCGGCCGCGACTCGCATCAAGGCCGAGCTGGACATCGAGCTGTGCGCGTCGCTCGGCCTGCTCACCGACGCGAAGGCGCAGCGCCTGGCCGCGTCAGGGGTCGACCGCTTCAACCACAACCTCGAGACCAGCGAGCGCCACTACGCGACGATCGTGTCGACGCACACCTGGCAGGATCGCGTCGAGACCGTGAGGATGGCGAAGCGCGCGGGCATGGACACCTGCGTCGGCGGCATCGTCGGGCTCGGCGAGAGCGAGGACGACCTGCTCGATCTCGCGTTCGCGCTGCGCGAGCTCGACGTCGACTCGGTGCCGGTCAACTTCCTCGATGCCCGACCGGGGACGCCGCTCGCCGGCTCGGCGCTCGTCGAGCCCGCGGACGCGCTGCGCTCGCTGTGCATGTTCCGCCTCGTCCACCCGCGCACCGATCTGCGCGTCGCCGGCGGGCGCGAGATCACGCTGCGCGCGATGCAGGCGATGGCGCTCTACCCGGCCAACTCGATCTTCACGCAGGGCTACCTGACCACGGGGGGCGCGACGGCGTCGTCGGATCACCAGATGATCAAGGACGCCGGCTTCGAGCTCGAGCTCGCGTCGGGCGAGACCGTGCCGGCCGATCCGCAGGCGGTCGCCGCGATCCCGCCGCCCGTGCGCCGCCCGTCGCTGCCGCTCGCGCGCGCGCCCCGCAGCTGACCTGCCTACGGCGCCGGTCGCGAAGCGTCGGAGGGGCCGCCGGGGACCCGCGGCCAGCCGTCGCGCCACGTGATCTGATCGACGAGCACGACACGCCCGTCGCCCGCGCCGTTGACCATGCCGGCGCGCCACGCGTGATAGATCAGGTAGCTGTCGCCGCCGGGGCCGTCGACGACCGAGCAGTGGCCGGGGCCGACCCACGGGCCGCCGGTGACGACGATCGGATCGCCGAGCTTGGTGTACGGACCGAGCGGTGAGCTGGCGCGCGCGACACCGACGGCGTAGCGGCCGTCGTAGTACGCGTTGCCGCTGTAGAACAGGTAGTAGGTGCCGCCGCGCTCGACGAAGAACGGCGCCTCGACGAGGTTGCCCTCCCACGCGCGGTCGTTCGTGATCAGCGTCGCCGTCGCGCCGGTGACGGCGAGGCCATCGGCGCGGAGGGCGCGCGCGCGGATCGGCGTGGGCTGGCCGACCGCGTTGCCGTCCTCCTTCCACGCGAGGTACGCGGTGCCGCCCGCGACGAACGCCGACGCATCGATCAGGCCGATGCCGGCGTCGGCGACGAGCGGCGCGGTGAGCGCGGTGTACGGTCCGAGCGGGCTCGCCGCCGCCGCCGCGCCGATCGCCAGCTTGCCGTTCGCCTGGCGCGCCGAGAAGTACGCGACCCACTGCGAGCCGACGCGCTGGATCTCGGGCGCCCAGAAGTCGCCGCGCGCCCATGCAGGTCGCGCCGCGGCGGGCAGGATGTGCCCGGCGCGCGTCCAGGTCACGAGGTCGGGCGAGGTGTAGAGCGGGAACGCATCCGCGGCGCCGCCCGACGTGCAGCTCATGACGTAGCGATCGCCGTCGCGGACGACGCCCGGATCCGCGCAGTCGATCGGCACGACGGGGTTCGCGTAGAGCCCGCCGCAGCTCTGCCAGCGGAACGCCATCGCGCACGCGTTCGCGCCCGCGAAGTGTGGCACCCAGCCGTTCGAGAGCTCGCCCGCCGAGCTGGTGCCCGCGGCGCGGCACGTGCCGTCCCAGAACACGCGGCCGGCGACGTCGTCGAACCGTGCCGGGTGCGTCGCGGGCTGCTGCCAGGCCGCGCCATAGGTGATGCGCGTCGTGCACTCGGCCGGCTGGCCGCACGCCGGCGCGTAGTCGAGGGCGATGGCACACGCGCTGGTCCCCGCGAAGTACGGCTTGAACCCGTTCGACAGCACCGCGAACGAGTTGCTCGCGTCGTCGCTGCACGCGCCGTCCCACGTGACCATGCCGTCGACGACATCGTGCTGCGCGGGGTGGGTGGCGGGACGGATCCAGTCGTCGCCGTAGGTGATCCGCGTCGTGCAAACGCCGGCGACGGCGTCGGGCACGGCGGCGTCGCCGGTCCCCGCATCGCCCGCGCCGGTCGCGCTGTCCGCGCAGGCGCCGAGCAGCGCGAGGGTCGCCATCACGCGAACGGCGGAGGCGGCGGCGGTGGGCGAGATCCTCGAGGGCGACACGTATCGCGCTCCACCAGCGAGGATCGTGCCGCGCGCCCGCAGGTCCACGACGCCTCCGCGGGTCCGTCGAGAGCGGACTTCAGGGTCACGGTGAGGTGCAGGGACCCGCCTGCAGCCGGCTGGTTGCAGTCGGTCGGGGGCGCGAGCGGCCGTCGGGGAGGCACGCCGCCGAGCAGCGCGGAGGCGCGGCAGTCCAGAGGCATGCTACTCAGCCCCATGCGGATTGATCGCGTCTACACGCGGGGCGGCGACCAGGGCCAGACCTCGTTGATCGGCGGCGAGCGGGTGTCGAAGGCGTCGCTGCGGCTCGACTGCTACGGCACCGTCGACGAGACGAACGCGACCATCGGCCTCGCGATCGAGGCGCTGGCGACGTCGGCCGCGGGGCCGCACATGATCCCGATCCTGCGGCGCGTCCAGAACGAGCTGTTCAACCTCGGCACCGAGCTCGCCGCGGCCGACGAGGCGACGCGCACGAAGCTGCCGCGCCTCGAGCAGCGCCACGTCGACGCGCTCGAGCGCGACATCGACGCGGTCAACGACGAGCTGCCGGCGCTGACCTCGTTCGTGCTGCCCGGCGGCGGCTGGCCGTCGGCGTACCTCCACCTCGCGCGGACGGTGTCACGGCGCGCGGAGCGGCTCGTCGTCGAGCTCGCGCAGCACGAGGACGTCAGCGTGCTCGCGCTGGCCTACGTCAACCGACTCTCCGACGCGCTGTTCGTCTGGGGCCGCTGGTGCGTGCTCAAGGACGGCAGGTCCGAGCCACTCTGGGACACCCGCGGGACCTGACGCACCCGCCTCGAGGTGATCGGGCGAGCAGCCCCGCGGTCACGTGGGACGTGGGGGCGTCAGCGCGTGCGCTACTTCGGGAACAGCGCGTTCGGATCCCACTTCGGCTTCGTCGCCGTCGTGGCTGGCTTCGGCTTCGTTGCCTTGGGCTTCGGCTTGGGCGTGCTCTTCGCGATCGCCTTCGGCTTCGCGCTGCCCTTCGCGGCGACCTTCGGCTTCACCGGCTTCTCGGTGTCGACGGGTGCATCCGGCGGCGCCGGATCCTTCGGTTCGACGAACTGCGGCGCGCGCGGCGGATCCCGCTCGATCGGCGGCTCCGTGACCGCCGGCTCGGTGACGGTTGCCGTCGACCCGGGCGCCGTCACGACCGTCGGCTCGGCGGGCGTCTCCGGCGGCTTCGCGCCATCGATGGCGAACGAGTTGCGAGGGGTACGCGGCACCGCGGGGTCGGGGACCGGCTCGGGCTCGGGCACCGGGGACTTCGTGCCGGGCTCGCCGCTCGCGAGCGGGGGCGCCGGCTCGTCGGCGGCGGGCCTGGTGGTGCCGCCCGAGAATCCGATCACGGCGACGATCGCCACGAGGACGGCCACTCCGCCCACCGCCGGGACCAGCCACGAGCGACGCCCCGAGCGGGCGGGGATCATCGCCGTCGGCATCGCGGATTCCGCCGGCGCGGGGAGCGGTCGCACGATCGCGGTGGGGTCGTTCACGGG
>JALZOI010000885.1 GCA_030857245.1 Myxococcota bacterium | reverse complement strand
GCGTGGGTGCCGCGGCCGGCGGTGGACGGCTGCCGCACGCGGTGATCAGGGCAAGGAGCGGGAGGACGCGGCCGGTGGTCGTCATGGCGCCTGGAGTCTACCGGGAGCGCTCGCCGACGCAGCGGCTCCGGCGCGCGGCCCGACCCGGGAGCGGCGGTGGGTCATGAAGCTTGCGTCGCGGGCGCGCGCTCGCTCACGATCCGCGGCATGTCCAGGGTCCTGCTGTCACTCGTCGTCGCGCTCGCCGCGTGCGGCACCTCGCACTCGTCGACGTCCGCCGATCCGGCGACCTCCGCCTCGGCCGCCCGGGCCCGCGACGCCGCGGCGGGGCACACCCTCCTCGACGATCACCTCCGCGTCCTGCAGCAGATGGGGCTGGGCGCCACCGCCGAGCTGATGCCCGAGCTCGATCGCCAGGCCGCGCTCGCGAAGTCGCTGGAGACGGCCGGCCGGATCGGCCCGGCGTTCGCCCGCCGGTTCGACGCGCTGAGCGATGCCACCCGCGCGCTGATCACGCCGGCTCCCGACGCGGCGGCCCGCGAGGCGCTCGCGCAGCGGCTGCAGACGTGGGTGAGCGGCGTCGAGGGTGGCGCCGGGCTCTCGCCCGAGAACCTCACCATGGCGACCATCGCGCCGCTGATGGTCGAGGAGCTCGTGGATCTCCACATGCTGCTCGATGGTTCGACCGACCGCGAGGCGACGCGCCAGCGCTACGTCACCCCGCTGATGGACGCGCGGTAGGACGGCACTCAGCCGCCAGATCGCCGCGGGCTGCGTGGTACACCGGCGTAGTGACCGAGGACGATGACCTCACCTTGCTGGAGCGCTGGCGTCGCGGCGACGCCGCCGCCGGGCAGGCGTTGTTCCGCCGCCACTTCGAGAGCGTCTACGGGTTCTTCGTGACCAAGTGTCCGGCCGAGGCCGACGAGCTCGTGCAGGGGACGTTCATGGCGTGCCTGCGCCAGCGCGACCAGTTCCGCGGCGACTCCAGCTTTCGCACGTACATGTTCGCGATCGCCCGCAACCAGCTGTACGGCGCCCTGACCGCACGCCAGAAGGCCAACGCTCGCCTCGACTACGCGGTGTCGTCGATCGCGCAGCTCGTGACGACGCCGGGGACGCAGCTCGCGCGCAACGAGGAGCACCGGCAGCTCGTCGAGGCGCTCCGCACGCTCCCCGTGGAGCAGCAGACCCTGCTCGAGCTCCACTACTGGCAGGACCTCGAGATCGGCCAGCTCGCGGAGATCTTCGAGATGAATGCCGCCGCGATCCGCCAGCGGTTGCACCGCGCCCGCAAGGCGCTGCGCGACCAGGTCGAGCGGTCCGCGCCGCCGAGCGCCCTCGAGAACCTCGAGAGCATGGACGTCTGGGTCAAGGGCTTCGCCCCGCGTAACTAGCCAGGAACATTATGAAAGAAACTTCGTCACAACACCGGGGCAGCACACACTACCCCTCGTCCATGCGAACTCTGTCCCGTCTCGCCCTGATCCCGCTCGTCCTTGCCGGCTGCGCCCTCGAGGACGCGCCCGAGCCCACCACGTCCGCCGTCGAGCAGCAGCTGCGCTGCGGTGACTGGATGTGCGGCTCGAACTCCCCCGAGATCGAGAACCTCGGCATCGCCGAGCTGAACATCCGCGGGCTCCCGAACGCGAACGGCTTTCGCCTCCTCCAGCTCGACAAGAACGGCATCACCTACCGCACGTACGTGACGGGCGGTGAGCTTCGCGCGACGTCGCTCGATGGCGCGAGCCAGCTCGGCGGGGATCAGCTGACAGGCGCGACCTTGCGCGTCAAGCACGATGCGTCCGAGCTCAAGTACGACATCCGCATCGCCAACGTGAGCAAGACCCTGTACTGGGCCCGCTTGAACGGCGCGACGCACAGCACGCGGACGTATCGACTCGAGTGGTCACTCAGCACCCAGGTCGGCGAGAAGCAGTGGAAGAATATCTGCAGCGAGGCCGGCACCGCCGATCCGCTGGTGATGGATCCTTTTCACGCCGTCCTCTTCGAGGGAGACCGCATCGTTGCCAGTGACAAGGTGGTCGGCTCGGTCGACTCGGACTGGTTCAACATCGGTTGCGCGGGCCACGCCCTGGCAAAGCTCCATCTGACGGCACACACCGAGGGGGCACGGGCGCGAGGCTTCGCGACGTCACTCGTGGAGCGCACGACGATGCTGAAGATGCTCACCGCCGACTACTGTGGCACCGGCCGGCCGTTCACCGTCGCCGGGGTGGACCTGACGTGGAAGGACCACCGGGGGTGGATGGTGTTCGATCCAGCGCTGGCGCCGGTCGAAGCGCGCTGGACCGCGGCGGGCGCGGCATGTCTCAACAAGCCTCGGCTCGTCGCCAATCCGACGCAGCTCGGCACCGACCAGTTCGGCAGCAGTGCGCAGCTCGAGGCCGCGATCACGAAGGAGTGCCCGAACGGCCGGCCTCCGACGTGTGCGGTGACGCGAACGTCGTACCACCTGATCAGCGGGAACCCGTGACGAGCGCGTCGAGCTCGGCCACGGCCGCGTCGTAGCCCCCGGCGTCGCGATACCAGTCGCGAGCCGCGGTCGCGAGCTCGACCACGCGCGACCGCTCGATGCCGGCGGCGGTCAGCGCACGCGCGAGCAACAGCTGCACGCGCGCGAGCCGGCGCTGGTAGTACGTCTGGGTCTGCGGCGCCGTGATCCCTTCGAGCGTCGCGAGCGCGATCCGGAGATGCGGTATCGCGGCATCGGGCGCGGCCGCGGCTGCCACGAGCCGCGCGTCGGCGGCGAACATCCGCGCCCACCACGCGGACGAC
>JALZOI010000258.1 GCA_030857245.1 Myxococcota bacterium | reverse complement strand
GACCCCGGCCGGGTGAGCCCGACGTCGTGCCGGTCGAACCCGCGCGCGAGCGCGAGGTCGAGCTGCCCGAGGAGCTCGCCGATGCCGAGGCGCGCGAGGCGTACGAGGCGGGGCTCGCGAAGACCCGCGGCGGCGGCTTCGTGTCGCGGCTCGGCAAGCTGTTCGGCAAGAAGCAGATCGACGCCGAAACGCTCGAGGAGCTCGAGGCCGTGCTGCTCGGTGCCGACGTCGGCCCGCACGCCACGACGCGCATCGTCGACGCGGTGAAGTCGGGCCTGTCCAAGAACGAGCTCGAGGACGAGGACAAGATCTGGGCCCGCATCCGCAAGACCTCGAAGGAGATCCTCAACGTCGACGCGCCGCCGGTCGACACCTCTGCGAAGTCACCGTTCGTGCTGCTCGTGCTCGGGGTCAACGGCGTCGGCAAGACGACGACGATCGGCAAGCTGGCGAGCAAGTGGCAGCAGGAGGGCAAGAAGGTCCTGCTCGCCGCCGGCGATACGTTCCGCGCAGCCGCCACCGAGCAGCTCGAGGAGTGGGGCAAGCGCGCCGACGTCCCCGTCGTGAAGGGCAGCAAGGACCCGTCCGCGGTGATCTTCGACGCGATCAAGCGCGGCGTCGAGGAGAAGTACGACATCGTGATCTGCGATACCGCCGGCCGCCTGCACACGAGCAGCGGGCTCATGGACGAGCTCAAGAAGCTGCGCCGCGTCGCCGAGAAGGCGATGCCGGGCGCGCCGCACGAGACCTGGATGGTGCTCGACGCGACGACCGGCCAGAACGCGGTCGAGCAGGCGCGCATCTTCAAGAAGGACGTCGAGATCACCGGCATCGTGCTGACGAAGCTCGATGGGTCCTCGAAGGGCGGCGTCGTCCTGCGTATCTGTGACGAGCTGAAGGTGCCTGTGCGCTACGTGGGTGTAGGCGAGAAGATCGGAGATCTGCGACCGTTCGATGCCGTCGCATTCGTGGAGGCGCTCTACGCGGGCTCCACGACCAGTGAAGCGGCCTGAGCACGCCTTTGGAGATGGATCTGCTGCAACCTGGGCATCCAACCACTGTCGGCTCTCGACCTGCTCCTCGATCTTTCACTGCGCCAGATCCTTGAGTGCGCAAAAAGGCACGTGTTATGAAGCGTCTACGAATGCGGGGAATCCACAGATCCGTTCTGCTGTTCGTGGGACTGGCCTTGGCCGGCGGTTCTGCTATGGCGCAGCCCAAAAAGGCCCCACCGAAGGAGGCGCCCAACGGCGCACCCGCCGAGCCGGAGATCGAGATCGAGGGCGAAGGTGAAGCGAAGACCGACGGCGAGATCGACATGGGCGCCGACGAGCCGGCCCCGGCCGGCGACCTCAGCGCGGACATGGCGGCCTCCGACGCGAGCAACAACGTCGTCAAGGCCGGCGAGCTCAAGCGCACGCCGCTGTCCTGGAAGGACATTGTCGTCGTCGTGCGCAAGCCGTTCCTGAAGGCAAAGCGCACCGAGCTCTATCCGTTCGTCGGCACGACGATGAACGACAACATGATCCGCCACTACGCGATCGGTGGCGAGCTCTCGTACTACCTGACCGACGTCCTCGCGATCGGCGTCGAGGGTCAGTACTACGTCGACTCGTTTCGCGAGCCGTTCGATCTCGTGGCCCGCCAGGCGCGCCGGCTCCCGACGGTCAACAAGTACAACTGGAGCGCCGCGCTCAACTTCCACTACGTCCCCGTCTACGGAAAGTTCGCCATCTTCGACAAGCGACTCATCACGTGGGAGGTCGCGTTCACCGCCGGCATCGGCGCCGGGCAGAGCGAAGTGATCCCGCGCGACACCACGTTCGAGTCGTTCTCGACGCTGCTGATCATGCCGAACGTCGGCGCGAACATGCGCTTCTTCCTCGCGAAGTGGCTGACGCTCAACGTCGGCGTCCGCGACTACCTCTTCATCGACAAGTTCGAGCCCACGACGCGGATGAAGGGCGGCATGAACGACTCGGGCGCGGCCGCGAAGGAGAACGCGTCGAGCGCGTTCATCAACAACGTCATGTTCCAGATCGGTCTCAGCTTCTGGCTGCCGACCTCCTTCGAGTACACGACCTTCCGCTGAGGGCCATCCAGATGATCAAGCACACCATCATCGCTTCGCTCCTCGTCGGCTCGACGCTCGTCGGAACGGCCGCCACCGCGCTCGCCGAGCCCGAGCCCCCGAAGTCCGAGCGCCGGACGAACGAGCTGGCCGACGACGTGGCCGTCCGGCATCGCCGGCTGCTCGTCAAGAACCGGCTCGAGCTGGCCCCCCTCTTCGAGTCGACGATCAACGCCGACTTCCGGCACATCATCGGTGGCGGCGCGAAGCTCGAGTACCACTTCTCCGACATGCTCTCGTTCGGCGTGGTCGGCGTCGGATCCACCTCGATCAACACGAAGTTGGTCAACCGGATCATGGACACGCTCGAGGACAACCCGATGAACCCGCGCGAGCCGAGCCGCCAGGAGCTCGAGGTTCGCCTCAACACGATGCCGTTCCACGGCGCCGCGTACGCGAGCCTCACGCCCTGGTACGGCAAGCTCGCGGCGTTCTCGCAGGCCTACGTCGCCTTCGACTTCTACTTCCAGGCCGGCGTCTCGTACGCGCTGCTCAAGAGCAACTGCCCCACGTCGATCTGTTCGGACACCGCGCCCGGTCAGTCGAAGCCGGGCCCCGGGGACGAGACGATCCCTCCCGACAACAACCCGAACAACGACCCGCCGCTCAACAGCGGCAGCCGCCTCGGGCTCTACCTCGGCTTCGGCATCCACGTCTTCCTGAACGACTTCATCGCGCTCGACTTCACGGTCCGAGACTACGCGTTCGACGACAACCCGTCGGGCGCGGACTTCAACGCGAACCTCGCGGTCACCGAGGAGGACAGCCGCTTCCTCCACCACCTGTTCGTGGGCGTCGGGCTCTCGATCATGTTCCCGACCAAGGTCAAGCGCACGCCCTGAAGGGTGGTCGCCACGACACGATGTTGACGCCCTGCCAACGAGATTGGCGGGGCGTTGCTGCGTTGGGGCCCCGCCGTCGCGCTATCTGGTCGACATCACACGGGCGGGCTTGTAGCCTGGTGCTGGATCGAGCCTTGCTGAGCTACCTGGTGGTGCCATGCGTCGTCTGATCGTCATCGGCTTGGTGGGCGCGCTCGGCCTCGGGATGGGCGGGTGCATCACCCCGTCGATCCCGATCCCGCCGCCCGATCCCGCCCGGATGACCTTCGACGTCACCGAGGGCCCGGGATCGACCGCGACGTTCAGCTACCCGGCCGAGGCCAACTACGGCAGCGCCATCGTCTACGTGTACAACCGCGACCTCGGCGTCGGCATCATCGAGCAGGCACGCGACGACGGCAGCGTCGGCCCGACCCAGCCGGTCGCGGCCCGCCTCGATGACCAGATCGTCGTGACGTTCCAGCTCGAGGACCAGACGGTCGGCCGCTGCATCCGGCTGCGCGACGGCATCCAGGATCCGAACACGTACTGCGGCCCGTAGCGCGTCGCTACAGGCGTTCACCGCCTCCGTAGCGACCAGCCTCGGCGGCGCCGTCGGGTCCCGCCTCAGTAGCTGATCGTCGGCCACGACACGAGCTGCGGACGGATCGTCCGCATGTTGCCGTCGCGCTCGATCAGCAGCGTCGGCCGGCTGCCCGGGCTCGCACCGAAGATGCGCTCCTGCAGCTCGCTCGCGGAGTCGACGCGGTCGCCGTCGACGGAGATCACATGGTCACCCGGGATGATGCCGAAGGTCTCGGCGGGCGTCCCGGGGAGCACGCTGTCGACCTGAGCAACCCCGTCGGAGAACACGTAGCGGATGCCAAGGAACCCGTGGTTGCCACGAGCCTCGACCGGGGTCACTTCGGCCGCGCGATACGTGCAGGTGCGCGATGACATGGTGTCGGCCACCTGCATCGCCATCAAGGTCGTCGCGAGCGCGAGCCCCGAGGCGACACCGGCCATCGTACACACGACGGCCACCGTGCCGAGCCCGCGACTCCGTTCATTGGGTAGCAGCGCTTCACGACGGAGTACCGTGGACACTTTCTCGGGCTGATCGTCAGACATCTCGATTCCCTCGCTTTCGGTCACAGGTTTCCAGCTTCACAACTATCGACCACTATACGGGGCGCGGCGTTGCATGACCATGGGATTTTGGCGGACGTGAATGACCTCACCGCGACCTCGTCGATAAACGTCACGTGGTGGTAGGTTCCGGAGCACGGGTGAGCAGGTCCGCACCTCGACGCAGGCGCCGCTGGTGGGTCCTCATCAGCCTGGCGATCCTCCTGTTCCTGAGCACCGCGTTCGCCGTGCTGCGCGTGCAGTTCGAGGGTGAGGATCTCGGCGACAACATCGCGTCGATCCTCAACAAGCGGATGCGCGGCCGGATCGCGATCGGCTCGATCGAGTGGCCGACCTCGGGCCTCGAGAAGGTCGTGACCGGCGGCTGGGTGCCGCTGACCATCAGAGATGTTCGGGTGTGGGACGACTGCGCCCTCAGTGCAGGTGTCGCAGGGGCCAACGACGCGCTTCGCACCGGCGATCCCGACGAGGACTGCACCCCCGACGATCGGCCCGACCCCGATCCCGCCTCGAAGCGGAAACCCCGCAAGTTGCTGATCCGGACGGCGCTGATCACCGCGGAGGTCGACATCCACTCGCTGATGTTCGGCAACCACGACTTCGTGTTCCGCAACGTGTGGATCCACGGAGGCGAGGCGCTGCTCGAGGAGGCCGACGAGCCCTACCCGCTCCATGCCTACGACCGGACGATCGTCAGCATCATCACGGCGTTCTATCCGCGAATTCGCGCGGGCTTCCGCGCGGGGATCACCGCCGCCTCGGCGCCGCCGATCTTCGACATCCGCGACATCCACATCTCGAACCTCAACCTCACGCTGCACATGAACCCGTACCCCGTCCCCGGCGGCGCCGGGCGCACGGGGTACGTGACGTCGGCACGGCTCGAGGGCGTCAACGTCGACGCCGGCGCGGTCCCGAAGAACGACAGCTACCTCTACATGGATGCCACGGATCCCCTCGTCGCGAAGTTCTACGTCCGGCTCGCCGTCACGGCGCAGCGCGGCACGCTGCGGATCTTCGACGAAGGGCCGCGCGACTCGTTCCGGCTGCCGGTCCCGGGCGCACGCAGCATGACCGGCGCCCGCGAGACGTACCCGCCCGCCGGGCGCGCGGCGATGTACCAGCTGCACCTCGCGGACATCAAGCTGCACCGGCTCGCGCAGCTGCCGACCGACTGGGCGCGCAAGAACTTCGTGGCGAACACGCTCGAGCTCGACCTCGAAGCACGCACGGTGCCGTGCGCGACCAGCCAGGATCCCTCGCCCGATCCCGCGGCCGGCGCGCTGCTCCGGCTGTCGGGCGAGCTCCACAACTGGTTCGACCGGCCGTACGACGGCGCCTGGAACCTGGCGCTGGATGCCAAGAACCTCGGGCCCACGATCCGCACGTGCATCAAGCCGAACATCGGCGGCGATGACCTGCACGGGCGCGTGACGCTGACCGGCCCGTTCATCGCGAATCCCGCGATCGGCCTCGATCTCAAGAACCTCGACTTCGACGTCCCGCTCCGCAAGGGCGAGGAGCCACTGCGGCTCACGCTGGCCGAGGTCCAGGGCCGGATCGACATGGTCAACGAGCAGGGCTACATCGACAAGACGAAGGCGCTGATCCGCGGCGGCAAGGAGCCCGGCGAGGTCGAGCTGTCGGCGACGTTCGGGCTCAAGCCGTACAACGCGAACGCCACCGTCGAGATCACGAAGGCGATCGACGTCGGCCGCTTCCTGCCCAAACAGGTGTCCGGCCCGGTCGGCAAGTTCCTCCAGGGTCGGCTGCGCGCGAAGGGCGACGCGACCGAGGGCTTCGCGCTCGAGGAGTTCGATCTCGCGCTCGGACCGACGCCGACGCAGAAGGCGATCCGCGTCCACCGGGGCCGGCTGTTCACCGACGACGACTTCGACTCGATCCAGATCCAGAAGGTGATGGTCGAGGCCGGGCGGAGCCGCGCGAGCTTCGACGGCTACGTCAACGTCGCCGAGAACGACATGAAGGTGCGGATCGAGGGCGACTTCCCCGATCTCGACGTCTGGATGAAGCGGTTCGGGCTCCCCGCCTTCTTCAAGAGCGCCGGCGGCGGCGTGATCATCATCCAGGGCCCGATCGACAAGCCACGCATCAACGTGGCGACCGAGCTCGGCGGCGTGCCGTGCCTCGACAAGCTGCGGATCGTCGACATGGAGTTCTCGTCGGACACGCGGATCGCGGAGATCCGCAAGGTGACGTCCTCGGGCCTCGGCGGCGAGCTCACCGGCAGCGGGCGGATCAAGGCGCCCGATCCGAGCAAGCCCGGCGATCCGACGCGGATCGAGCTGCTGCGGCTGACCGGCAAGCGCCTCGACGCCGCGAAGCTGTGCGGGCTGAAAGGCAAGGTCAAGGGCACGCTCGACTCGCTCGAGGCCGAGATCACGAACACGACGATCGATCCGCGCCGCTCCGCGATGGACTGGCTCGAGCACACGAAGGTCCACGCACGCGCCGACAAGCTGACCGTGCTCGACGATCGCTACCGTGGCATCGCGCTGTGCGTGAATCGCAAGGACGACAAGGTGTGCCGCCCGCGCGAGGCCTACCTCGACGCCGATGACAAGCAGCAGTGCGAGCAGGGCAAGCAGGGCAACGGCTTCTGCGCGGTCGCGACCGCCACCCGCGAGGCTGGCGGCGTGATCGACGCGACCATCGCGAAGCTGCCGGCGACCCGCGGGCGCGGCGGCCTCCCCGAGCGCCTCGGCGGCACGATCGCGCTGCACGACCTGCCGCTCGTGATCCTCGATAGCTTCGTCGGTCAGGGTGTCACCGGCGGGCTCGCGTCGACGACCCTCCATCTCCAGGGCTCGCCGACCGCACCGCAGGCCGATGGCGCGTTCCAGCTGCTGCGGAGCTGGGTGGCCGGCACGTTCCTGGGCGACGCGCAGCTCACCGTCGAACCGGCGCAGCTCGGCGGCAAGCCCGCGGTCCGGATCCGCGGCACCGCCCTCGCCGGCCGGCTCGGGATCAACGCCGTCGTCGGGACGTTCGCGCCGTTCCCGGTCGAGCTCTCGATCAGCGGCCGCCGGATCGAGCTCGACGTGCTCCTCGATCTGCAGAAGCGGTTCAAGCTCCCGCTGCCGGTGCAGGCCTGGGCGACCGGCACGATCACCATCAAGACCGAGCTCGCGCCGCAGCAGCCGGTCGAGCCCGAGGCGTGGATCGAGCTGACCGAGCTGCGCGCCACGATGATCCATCGCTCGGCGGACGGCCGGCTCACCCCGCTGACGCTCAGCGTGTTCGACCGCTCGAACGGCCAGCGCCCGGCGATGTCGATGCGCGCGACCAGGTCGTCGGTCGAGCTCGCGTGCAAGGACCCCGCCGCGAAGGGCGGACGCGTCGAGTGCCCGACGTTCGTGGCGACGCCGGCCGGCATCCTCGAGCTCCGCGGCTCGGCGAGCCCGAAGCGGCTCAGCCTCGCGGCCTTCGGCGACCTCGATCTGCGGCAGATCGCACCGCTGTTCGACACCACCTTCGAGGAGCTCCGCGGCGTCGCGGCGCTCACCGCGTCGGTCAGCGGCACCTACGAGAAGCCGAACTACGAGGCCGCCATCGAGCTCAAGGGGGTCACCGCGCAGCCGGTCGGCGGTGACACCATCCTCGAGGCACCGAGCGGCCTCATCAAGCTGGCGAACGGCAGCCTCGGCTTCACCGACGTCAAGGTCCACGTCCGTGACCAGCACCGCGACGAGGCGGGCGAGCTCCACATCAAGGGCAACATCACGTTCGACGGGCTGACGCCGGTCGGCTGGGGCGTGCTGATCGACGGCAAGGTCGCGGGCAAGATGCTGCTCGTCGCGGTGCCCGGCCTGGTCTCGCAGGCCAGCGGCCTGGCGCGGATCGAGGGCGATCTGCTGCTGCATGGCAAGGGTCCGCGCCCGACGATCTCGGGCACCGTCGACTTCTCGCCGCTGCCGGTGTGCCCCACGGGCGCGGAGCGGATGCCCGACGGCGCCGAGTGCCGGCAGGCGAGCGATCAGCATCGGCCACTCGCCGTGATCCCGCGTGGCGTGCGCCGCGAGCTGACGTTCGGCAGCGGCAGCGTCGACATCGACACCGAGTCGGTCGGCGACCGCCGGACCTACAAGATCACGCTCAACCAGATCAGCACGTCGATCGACGGCGAGGGCACGCTGTCGGGGATCGACGGCCGCATCGAGTTGCGCGACGGCGTGCTGACCGCGCTCGACGTCCGGCTCGACGCCGACGACATCCCGTTCCGCGTCCCCGGCTCGCTCGACCTGATCCTGACCGGCCGCAACATCCGGTTCGACAAGTCGGGCGAGCACTCGACGCTCGAGGTCGGCGGCACCGTGACGATCATCGACGGCACCTACAACCGCAACTTCGCGCTGACCGATCAGCTCGTCTCGCTCGGCTCGAGCGGCCCGCCGACCAAGCCGTTCTGGGAGGAGTACCCGATCCTCGGCAACGCCAACCTCGACCTCGCCCTCGAGGTCCGGCGGTTCGCGGTGCGCAACAACATCGCGAGCATCGAGCTCGGCGGACGGCTCGAGATCTCGAACACGCCGCGCGATCCGCGGCTCGCCGGCCGGATCAGCGTCACCCGCGGGCGGTTCCGGATCCCGGGGACCCGCGCGTCGTTCGAGCAGACCTCGGGGTCGATCGACTTCGCGCAGAACGAGCGCGCCGGCAACCCCGAGCTCAACATCGCGAGCGACGCGCAGTACCGCGACCTCTCGGGTCAGGATCACCTGATCACGCTGGCGCTCACCGGCACGCTGACCCAGCTGCAGTGGGACCTCAAGACGTCGACGGGCTACAACAAGTCGCAGACGCTGTCGCTGCTCGTGCTCGGCCGCAACCCCGAGCAGCTGCGGCGCTCGCTCGGCGATCAGTCGCTCGGCTCGGATCCGACGCGCGTCGATCCGACGACCAATCCCAGCCAGGGCTTCGCCGATCAGATCGTCAAGGACCTCGCCGGCGACTGGGTGTCGGGGTTGCTCGGCGACTCGCTCGGCAAGATCACGGGCTTCGACGTGCTGCGGATCGAGATCGGCTTCGGCTCGATCGGCTTCCACGTCGAGA
>JALZOI010000884.1 GCA_030857245.1 Myxococcota bacterium | reverse complement strand
GTGGACCACGCAGGCGCGCTACGGCACGACGCTCGCCGCCGCCGACGACGCGCTCGGGCTGTGGGCGCTGACCTGCACCGAGCCGCGCACCGGCGGCCCCGACGACGACGAGCTCGACATCCCCGCCGAGCTGCGCGCCGCGGCGACCGAGAGCGAGCTCGATCTCGATCCGCCGATCATCGCGCGCTGGGCCTGGCTCGATCGCGAGATCCCGCGGCTCGCGAAGAAGCCGCCGGATCGCAGCCTCACGATCGCGATCGATCGCGTGCTGCTCCACCGCGTGTGGGGCTTCACCGTGTTCCTCGGCGTCATGGCGCTGATGTTCATGTCGCTGTTCGCCTGGTCCGAGCCCCTGATCGACGCCGTCGACCGGCTGTTCAAGTTCTTCGGCGGCGAGCTGCGCGGCGCGCTCGGGCCCGGCGTGTTCACGGACTTCCTCGTCGACGGCGTGATCGCCGGCGTCGGCGCCGTGATGGTGTTCCTGCCGCAGATCCTGATGCTGTTCCTGTTCCTCGGCTTCCTCGAGGACTGCGGCTACCTCGCGCGCGTGGCGTACCTCATGGACCGCATCATGCGGACGATGAACCTGCACGGGCGCGCGTTCGTGCCGATGCTCTCGGGCTTCGCGTGTGCGGTCCCCGCGATCATGGCGACGCGAACGATGGAGCGCCGCCGCGATCGCATCCTGACGATGATGGTCGTGCCGCTGATGACGTGCTCGGCGCGGCTGCCGGTCTACACGCTCGTGATCGGCACGCTGATCTCCGGCTCGGCGGTGACCGGTGGCCTGCTGATGGTCGGCATGTACCTGTTCAGCGTGGTCACCGCGCTGGTCGCCGCGCTCGTGATGTCGAAGACGGTGAAGCAGCTCAAGGCCAAGCGCCTGCCCTTCCTCATCGAGCTGCCGCCGTATCGCTGGCCGCGCTGGCTCGACGTGCTCCGCATGATGTGGAGCAAGTCGTCGATGTTCCTCCGCGAGGCGGGCACCGTGATCCTCGCGTGCTCGATCGCGCTGTGGGCGCTCCTCGCGTTCCCGCGCGAGCTGCCCGCCGACGCGCCGAACTACGATGCACAGATCGCGAGCGTGCCGTTCGCGGTCGCCAAGCGCTCGCTCGCGAACACGAAGCAGGCGGCGCTGCTCGAGCACAGCTACGGCGGCCGGCTCGGGCACGCGATCGAGCCGGTGCTCGCGCCGCTCGGCTTTGACTGGAAGATCGGGATCGGGATCGTCGGCGCGTTCGCGGCACGCGAGGTCTTCGTGTCGACGCTCGGCATCGTCTACAGCGTCGGCAGCGACGCCGACGAGGGCTCCGAGCCGCTGCGCGATGCGCTCCGCAACGAGACCCGCGCCGATGGCTCGCGGGCGTACACCCCGCTGGTTGGCCTCTCGCTGATGGTGTTCTTCGCCCTCGCCTGCCAGTGCATGAGCACCCTCGCGGTCGTGCGCCGCGAGACCCGGAGCTGGGGCTGGCCGATGTTCCTGTTCGGCTACATGACGACGCTCGCGTGGATCGCGAGCTTCCTCGTCTACCAGGGCGGCCGGCTGCTCGGCTTCGCCTGAGGCCCAGCGATCGAATTTCTGTCGGCGCGCAGCCAGCCGAGATCAGGGGCCGATTCGCGGGGTTGCAGTTTTTGTCGATCGCTGTCGATCGCTGTCGATCCGGGTACGCGTCGTTCGACCCATGGGTGAACGTCCCGATCACCCGAACAACAGGAGACCCCGATGCAATACATGCTGCTCATCTACAATTCCGAGAAGGCCTGGGAAACGATGCCGGAGGCGGAGCGCACCGCCGCGTTCAACGAGTACATGCAGTTCTCGAAGGACATCGAGACGTCCGGTCACATGAAGACCGGCGATGGCAACGCGCTCGAGTCGGTCAAGGCCGCGACCACCGTGCGGGTGCGCGACGGCAAGGTGCAGACCACCGATGGTCCGTTCGCGGAGACCCGCGAGCAGCTCGGCGGGTACTACCTGATCGAGGCGAAGGACCTCGACGAGGCGACGCAGATCGCCGCGCGGATCCCCGATGCGCGGATCGGCGGCGGCGGGGTCGAGATCCGGCCGATCATGAAGTTCGACATGTAGCGTGCGCTAGGCTGACGGCGTGCACGTCGCGGCGGCGATCGACAAGGTGTTCCGCGCCGAGCGTGCACGCGTCCTCGCGACCACGATCCGGGTGACCCACGGTGACTTCGAGCTCGCCGAGGAAGCCGTCCAGGACGCCTTCGGCGCCGCGCTCACGCGCTGGCCCACCGAGGGTACGCCCGACGAGCCGCGCGCCTGGCTGACGCAGGTCGCGCGGCACAAGGCGATCGATGCGATCCGCCGGCGGGTCAAGCTGCGCGAGCTGGTCGCGACCGCGCCGATCGAGCCCGAGACGATCGAGCCCGTGCTCGAGCGCGAGGCGGTCGCCGACGATCGGTTGCGGCTGATCGACACGTGCTGTCACCCGACGCTCGCACCCGACGCGCAGGTCGCGCTGACGCATCCGGCTCGCCCGCCTGCTCGTCGAGCTCGCCCCGGCCCCCGAGGGCGAGGGGCTGCTCGCGCTCCTGCTGCTGCACGACGCGCGGCGCGAGGCCCGCACCGACGAGCGCGGCGATCTCGTGCTGCTCGAGAATCAGGATCGTACGCGCTGGGACCGCGCATCGATCGCCGAGGCCCTCGCGCTCGTGCCACTCGCGCTCCGCGGCGGCGCGGGACCGTACGCGTTGCAGGCGGCGATCGCGGCGCTCCACGCCTCGGCGCCGGTCGCGAGCGCCACCGACTGGCCGCAGATCGCCGCCCTCTACGACG
>JALZOI010000011.1 GCA_030857245.1 Myxococcota bacterium | reverse complement strand
GACGACGCCGAGCTCGCGATCCGCGACGTGGGTCGGGAGCCGGGCGAGGATCGCGGTCGCGCGCCGCGCCGTGAGCTCGCCGGCCTCGACGATCTCGATCGGCCGCAGCGTGCCAGGTTGCACCGTGACGCTGAGCTCGCCGCGGTACTGGCTGTCGTCCTCGCCGGCTCGCGCCCTGCTCGCGCGACCGGTCGCGAAGCCGTGGCGCTCGAGCCCGAGCGCCGCCGCCGCCCCCATCGCGTGGAGGTGCGGCAGGAACACGCGCTCGAGGAACTCGAACGGTGGCGCCATCGGGTTGTGGGTGCCGCCGTGCACGGTGACGCGCAGCGCGCGGCCCGAGATGATCGCGGGCACGAGGATCGTCTGCACGACGAGCGTCGTCGAGCCGGCGCTGCCGATGTCGATCACCAGCGCCTCGGCCCAGCCGTCGTAGTCGGCGCGCGGCGTGAAGTCGAGCGCCATCGAGCCGACCTCGTCACCTCGAACCTCGGCGTGACACAGCCGCTGCGCCGCGTGCACGCACGCGAGGTGCTGGCGGCGCAGCCCGGGCTTCGCGCGCCCGGCCCGCACCTGCCGCATGCGGAGTGGGCGGCCCGTGATCATCGACAGCGCGAGCGAGGTCCGGAGGATCTGCCCTCCGCCCTCGCCGCGACTGCCGTCGATGTCCACCGCGGCGCCCCCGCGCTGGATCAGCCCTTCACGCACACGACCTGCCGCAGCTCGTGCGCGATCTCGACGAGATCGGCCTGCGCCTCCATCACCTTGTCGATCGGCTTGTACGCCATCGGCGTCTCGTCGATCACGCTCGCGTCCTTCTTGCACTCGATGCCGTGCGTCGCCGCGACGTGATCCTCGACGGTGAAGCGCCGCTTCGCCTCGCCGCGCGACATCGTCCGCCCGGCGCCGTGGCTGCAGGAGTGGAACGACTCGGGGTCGCCCTTGCCGCGCACGATGAAGCTGCGCGCCCCCATCGAGCCCGGGATGATGCCGAGATCGCCGACCCGCGCGCGCACCGCACCCTTGCGCGTCACGAAGACGTCCTTGCCGAAGTGGTGCTCCTTCTCGACGTAGTTGTGGTGGCAGTTGACCGCGAGCTCGCCCAGCGTGAACGCCGGCAGCTGCTCCTTCGCCGCGCGCACGACCGCCTCCATCATCAGCTGGCGGTTCGTCATCGCGTACTTCTGCGCCCAGCTCACCGCGGCGACGTAGTCGTCGAAGTGCTCGGTGCCTTCGCGCAGGTACGCGAGGTCCTTGTCGGGCAGGTTGCGCTCGTGGCGCTGCATGTCCCGCTTCGCGAGCTCGATGAAGTAGCTGCCGATCCGGTTGCCGACGCCGCGCGAGCCCGAGTGCAGCATGAACCACACGTGGTCGCGCTCGTCGAGACAGACCTCGATGAAGTGGTTGCCACCGCCCAGCGTGCCGAGGTGGTTGAGGTCGTTCCCTTCGCCGATCCGCGGGTGCTGCTGCGCGAGCCGCTTGTACTCCGGGGCCAGCGCCTTCCACGCCTCGCCCGGGCCGTGCGGGATCTTGCCCCACGCGCCGCGATCGCCCTTGCCACCGTTGACCGTGCGCCCGTGGGGCACCGCCTTCTCGATCGCATGACGCAGCGGCTTCAGCGTATCCGGCAGCTGGCTCGCCGTCAGCGACGTCTCGACGGCCATCATGCCGCAGCCAATATCGACGCCGACCGCCGCGGGAATGATCGCGCCCTCCGTCGGCACGACGCTGCCCACGGTCGCGCCGATCCCGAAGTGCACGTCCGGCATCACCGCGACGTGGTGGAAGACGATCGGCAGCCGCGCGACGTTGCCGAGCTGCTGCTTCGCGGCCTCCTCGATCGCAACGCCCCGCGTCCATGCCTTGATCGGCACGCCACTCATCTCAAAAACATCGTAATTCGACATAGTTAACAACCCTGAAGCCGCGCGCGAGGCGCGGGTGGGGATCCGCCGGACGGTCGTCCGTGCCTCCAAGCATCGCGGACGACAGGCCCGCAAGCAGAGACCTTCTACGTAAAGCTTCCGGACCGACGGGTCAAGCGGAGATTCTCGGAGACGCCGCGGCTGTGCTCCGACCTCACCGTGAGATCGCGTTGCTCGCGCCCGCGGCTCGCGCGGCCATCCGATGTCACGGACCGCCGCGATCGGCAGCGCGCGTGACCGCGACGACCCGCGGTGGAGCTGCGGCCGCCAGCTTCTGCCGCTATCGCGATCGCGCGTTCGCGTGGGGCTGATGACATCGCGAACAGCGCGGGTGTCGCGCGTTCGGGCGGCGTTGCTGAACGCGTGACGGTGTAGCGGTTGCACGTTCGCGACGCCGATGGGCGCGATGGTGCTGGAGCGGGTGGCGCGAGGGTGCGCGCGCCAACTCTTCGACACAGTGTCGCCCATCGGTCACGTCCGCTCGACACCTCACGACAGTCAGCGGCTGTCGGCGTGGGCTGGCGATCATGCGCGCAACCGCCGCGGTCTCGACGTCTCTCGCACCCACTCATCACTCACCGAAGGAACGTAGAAAACACATGCAGCGAATCGTACGTGGATGGTTGTTGTCGGCCGTGGCACTGGGCACGTTCGTCGGATGCACCGACGGCGAGGATGCCGTCGCGCCGACGCCGAGCGACGTGTTGACGCGCGACGACGTGATGGTGCCGATCCCCCGCACCGTCGACGCCGAGGAGCTGGCGGAGCGTCGCTCCGCGCTCCGGCGCCAGGGGATGCGCAGCCTGCCGCCCGGTGGTGACTTCTACCTCGCCATCCGCAAGACCGCGCTGACCGAGCGCTGGTTCTGGTCGGTCTACCTGAAGGAGCTCCATCCGTTCGGGCCGTCGCCGGGCACGCTGGGCACGCGGGTCGTGCGCTTCCGCGTGCAGAACGACAAGCTCTACGTCTTCGATGCCGACGACCGGAAGGCGACGAGCGACGTGTTCAGCCCCGACCTCATCATCGACGCCTTCCCGATCGTCGACAGCGGGCCGTTCCACAATCTGCCGGGCTCCGGCGGCTACGTGCTGATCGATCCGGCGGCCGGGCGCAACCGGTACGGCGCGCTCGCGGACGTCCTCGCGGCGGGGGCCGCGCCGATCAAGCTCGAGACCGAGCTGTCGTTCGTCGCGCGCTTCAAGGGGGCCGCGGATGGCGCGAGCTTCGAGCAGATCTTCACGGCGTACGCCGATCAGCCGATCGGCGGCCCTGGGGGACGTCGAGAACAATGATCTCCGGCTCGCCGCCACCGTCGGCATCAACCTGCGCCGCTACACCGAGACCCCGGGCTACGCCGAGATCCCCGCGCCGCCGCAGGATCACTACTTCCTCGCCGACCCGATCAACGTGAAGAACACCGGGCAGGTCAAGCAGCTCGCCGCGCACTGGGGCATCCAGCCCGGGATGCAGCCGATCAAGTGGGTGATCGGCACGCCGATCAACGAGCTCGCGGCCGACCCGTCGCTCGGCGGCGCCGACCTGTTCGACGCGGTCAAGCGCGGCATCGAGTCGTGGAATGACGCATTCGGCTACCCGGTGTTCACCGCGGTGCTCGCCGGCCCGAACGACTCGTTCGCCGACGATCACGTGAACTACCTCATCGTCGATCCAGATCGCAGCAAGGGCTATGCGTACGCCGACTGGCGCACGAACCCGAACACCGGCGAGATCCGCGGCGCCAGCGTGTACTTCGGCGGCGGCTTCTTCGCGCCGTTCCCCGACGACGCGGCCGACGGGCCGAGCGGCCTCGCGAAGCCCGGCGCGAAGGCGAAGACCCGCCGGCCGAGCCTGACCTGGCAGGACCAGCCCGCCGCGCCGCCGTGCGTGATGTGGGCGCCGGCCTGGGAGGGTCGCAGGCTCCCCGGCGACGCGGTCAGCCAGCTCACCGGCGCGCAGAAGCTCGAGGCGTACATCCAGCACGTCGTCGCGCACGAGATCGGCCACACGCTTGGCCTGCGCCACAACTTCAAGGGCTCGCTGGTCCCGCCGACGTCGTCGGTGATGGAGTACAACGACGCCGAGGCGTCGATCGCGCAGCCGACGCCGGCGCTCTACGACGTGCAGGCGATCAGCTACCTCTACGGCAGCTCGCCGGACCTGCCGACCGCGCCGTTCTGCACCGACGACGCGACGCTGGTCGATCCGAACTGCGTGCGGTTCGACCCGCCGACGCCGACGCCGCTCGTCGACTACCAGATCCCGTTCTACGAGCTCGTGGTCAGCCTGTTCCTCGACGGCAGCATCCCCGTGGACTTCGCGGACCTGTACCTGTCGTTCTATGGCACCGAGCTGATCGGCTACGCCCGCGCCGGTGACCCGGCCGAGGCCAACGCGGCATGGGCGGCGCTGCTCGCCGGCGTGCGCGCGCCGATCTCGGCCGCGGCGCTCGCGAGCAACCCGGCGTACGGCCCGGGCGCCGATGCCGTGAGCGCGTTCCTCTACAAGGAGCTCTTCCTCGCGCCGACCGGGCTCATCACGACGCCCATCACCGACCCGACGGTGCTCGCCGCGGTCGCGGCGGATGGCAAGGCGATCCTGCTGAACCTCGATGGCGTGCGCAGCTACGCGACGCGCCGGATCGTGATCGATGCGCTCAAGCGCGCGCAGCACGTCGACGCGTACCTCGCGCTCGACAGCGCCCGCGCGACGCTCGCCGCGCAGCTGCCGGCGCTCGCGCCGGTGGACCAGGCGCTGACGCGTGATCTGCTCGCGCGGCTCGACGCGGCGCTCGCGCCGTACTTCGAGTGAGCGCAGGCAACGCGGCGCTGCTCAGGGCTTGAAGCCCGCGGGCAGCGTCAGGGTCGTGAGGCCGTCGTAGGCAGCGTTGAACCGCCGCCGCAGCGCCGCGGCGGCGGCGGGCGCCTCGCCGAGCGAGAGCTCCGTGAGCGTCGCGAGCAGCGGGCTCTTCGCGAGGATCTCGAGCAGCGGATGCACCGCGCGGCGCAGCGACGCACCGCGGATCTCGAGCCGGCGGGTCTGCGCGACAACGGTCCCGTCGAGGAGGGGCTCGAGCACGCGCGGCGCAAGGACGTGCTGGAGGTCGGCAGGTGCGCCTGCGAGGCTCCCGACATCGAACACCAGCTCGTCGACGCTCGCGAAGCGGGTCGCGGCGAGGACCCGGGGCAGCTCCCGGTGATCGTACGGGGTGACGCTCAGCGTCAGCGATCGCACGCTGGCGAGCTCGTGCTCCGGGGTGCACTGCACGTACATCCCTCGCAGCTCGAGGTCACGCAGGCGGCGCAGCGGCGCCAGAAACTGCGCCTCGATGAGCGGGACTTCGCCCCACCCGGCGAGCGTCAGCCGCCGGAGCGAGCGCGTGAACCGCGCCGCCGCGAGGCGTACGCTGATCGCCGGGACGCTCTTGTGATGCACGGAGAGCACGAGTGCCCGCAACAGCGATGCGGCTCGCGCGGTGGCGAGGGCCTCGAAGAGCTTCGTGGGGTTGACCCCGTTGAGCTCCGCGAAGTGACACTCGCGCAAGTAGCCGGCGCGCCAGCGCAACGCGAACAGCGTCTCCGTCAGGGCCTCGTGGCGCGTGCCGAGCAGCGCCCCGAGGAGCGCGTCGCGAGCGCGCGCGGCCTCCTCGACCTTGCCGACCTGCTCGAGCAGGATGATCGCGGCGCGCGGGTCGGTCTCCTCCTGGAGGAGCCAGTCCTCGAGGATCGACCAGCGGTCCTCGTCGTACGGGTCCTCGGCGACGGCGTCCTCGAGCGCATCGTTCGCGCGCAGGAGACCGAGGTTGCGCCGTGCCATGGCGCCGGCAGTCTAGCGCTTACCGGTAGCCCTGGGCCTGCAGGTGGAACAGCTTGGCGTAGCGGCCCGCCTCGGCGACCAGCTCGTCGTGCGTGCCGCGCTCGATGATGCGGCCGCGGTCGAGCACGATGATCTGATCGGCCATGCGCACCGTCGAGAACCGGTGCGAGATCACGATCGCGATCTTGTCGGCGGTGACCTCGCGGAAGCGATCGAAGATCTTCATCTCGGCCTCGGCGTCCATCGAGGCGGTCGGCTCGTCGAGCACGAGCACGTCGGCGTCGCGCCGCATGAACGAGCGGGCGAGGGCGACCTTCTGCCACTGCCCGAGTGACAGCTCGCGGCCGTTCTTGAACCAGCGACCGAGCTGGGTGTCGTACTTGGCGGGCAAGGTGTCGATCACCGGCTTGGCGAGCCCGCGCTCCGCCGCGTCCTCCCAGCGCACGCGGTCGTCGTACGCGAAGTCGTCGCCGGCGCCGATGTTCTCGCCGACCGTGAGCTGGTAGCGCACGAAGTCCTGGAAGATGACGCCGATCCGGCGCTGCAGCGCGGCGAGCGACCAGTCTCGCAGATCGCGGCCGTCGAGCGTGATCCGGCCCGCGGTCGGCTCGTAGAGCCGCGTCAGCAGCTTGATCAGCGTGGTCTTGCCCGAGCCGTTCTCGCCGACGATCGCGAGCTTGCTGCCGGGCGCGATGTGGAGATCGATGCCGTCGACCGCGAGCTCCTGCGAGCCCGGGTACGTGAACGACACCGCCTCGAACCGCACGCCATCGCCGGGCCTGGTGCCGACGGTGGCGGTGCCGCTCGGCGACATCGTCGGCGTCTCGAGGAACTCGTAGAGGTTCGACAGGTAGAGGTTGTCCTCGTACATGCCGCCGATGTTGCCGAGCGCGGTCGCCATCGCGGACTGCGCCTGCTTGAAGACGACGACGTACATCGTCATCGCGCCGATCGTGATCAGCCCCTGGATCGTGGACACCGCGATCCACAGGTACATGCCGTAGAACGCGATCGTGCCGATCGTGCCGAGGACCAGCGCCCACACCGCGCGGCGGATCGTGAGCGCGCGGTCGGCGGCGTAGAGCTTCTCGAAGATCGTCTTGTAGCGCGCGAGGAAGCGCGGCCCGAGGCCGAACAGCTTGACCTCCTTCGCGTGGTCCTCGCGCGCGAGCACGGTCTCGACGTAGATCTGCTCGCGCGTCTCGGGCGTACGCCAGCGCGACAGCCGGAACGCATCCCCGGAGAACTTGAGCTCGGCGACGAACGGCGGGATCGCCGCGGCGATCAGCACGCCGAGTGCGAGCGGCGAGAACGCGGCGAGCAGCGCGCCGAGCCCCACGAGGGTCACCATGCTCTGGCCGAGCTCGAACGTCTGGGACACCAGCGAGAGCGGGCGCTGGGACGCCTCGCGCCGCGCGCGCGTCATCATGTCGTAGAGCTCGGAGTCCTCGAACTGCGTGAGCTCGAGCGTCAACGCCTTCTCGAGGATCTGCACGTTGACGCGGTTGCCGAGCTGCTGGCGCAGCAGGCTGCGGAACATCAGCAAGAGGCGGCCGACGAGCGCGAACACGATCACGAGCCCGAGCTCGATCACCACCCACTTGATCGACTCGTCGCGCGCGGTCGCGGTGCCGACCGCGGCGGCGTGCACGATCGAGTCGATCAGGTGCTTGCCGACCCAGGCGATGGCGCCGGGCAGCAGCCCGGCGAGCAAGCTCCCGATCGCGAGCGCGATGGTGATCGCGCGGTTCGTCGACCACACGAGCTGGATCGCGCGCTTGCTGTACTTGAAGACGCCGAGGTAGTTCTTCCACGGGATCGGCTCGCCCGGCGCCTTCGGCGGCGGGCCGCCCTTGTGCGGGTCGACCGCCTTGCCACCGGTGCCCTCGCCGCCGCCGCCACCACCGCCGCCACCACCGCCGCCACCACCGCCGTAGGCGAGAGGTGCAGGTGCTGCGAGCGTGGCCATGCGCCACTGTAATGGGTGGGGTCGCCTCCGCACACCCGCTACCGGCCTGGCATTTCGGTCGGGGCGACAGGTGGGCCGCTCCGCCCGATCAGCCTGATCAGCCTGTGCCCCGCCGCGGCGGTCGACCCGGTTGCCCGGTCTCCCCGGGGCCGCGGGGGCTGGCCGCGTCAGTCGAAGATGTCCCACCACCGCCGCTTGCCGCGGTCGTCCTCGTGATCGTCGCCCCCCGTGCGACGGAGCCGGCGAGCGGCGTCGGCGTCGTCATCGTCGTCACCGTGGGCGCGGCGCGGTGCGGCGGCGGCCACGCCATGGGCGATCAACTTCTCGAGCTCGCCACGATCGAGCCAGACGCCGCGACAGGTCGCGCACACGTCGATCTTGACGCCCTGGCGATCACGCTCGCCGAGCTCGGCGGTGTAGCAACGGGGACAGTTCATAGCAGGCTCCTTCGGTCACGGTTGTTGACGAGGATCGACGCCACCACCCCCGCCGCGAGGATGGCCGCGATGATGCCGAGGACGTAGAAGTTGAAGCCGGCGCCGAGCACCGACTTCAGCCAGCCGTGCGCGAGCATCTTGACGCCCACGACGAGCAGCACGCAGGCGAGCGCGACCTTGAGGTAGCGGAAGCGCTCGATCATGCCGGCGAGCGCGAAGTACAGGCTGCGCATGCCGAGGATCGCGAACACGTTGCTCGTGAACACGAGGAACGGATCCGTCGTGATCGCGAAGATCGCGGGGATCGAGTCGACCGCGAACACCAGGTCCGCGATCTCGATGAGGACGAGCGCCATGAACAGCGGCGTCGCGAGCAGCGCACCGCGGCGGGCCGCCTCGACGACGCCGTCGCGCTCGGCCGGACCACCGGCCACCGCCGGGGCGAGGCTCGCCGGCGTTCCCGCGCGCACGAAGAACCGCGATCCGTGGTTGTGCTCCGTGATCGGGATGATCCGGCGCATCAGGCGCACGACCGCGTGAACCCCGAGGTTGTGCGGCTGGTCCGCGATCAGCAGCATCTTCAGGCCGGTGACGATCAAGAAGCCGCCGAACACGTAGATGATCCAGCTGACGTTCGTGATCAGGGCCGCGCCGAGGGCGATCATCGCGCCGCGCATCACCAGCGCGCCGAGGATTCCCCAGAACAGCACGCGGTGCTGATAGATCGCCGGGATCCGGAAGCTCGCGAAGATCATCGCGATCACGAACAGGTTGTCGATCGCGAGGGACTTCTCGACGACGAAGCCGGTCAGGTACTTGATCGCTGCCGAGGCGCCGTCGTTGTAGATCACGGTCCCATCGGCGGCGAGCGTCGGCGTGACCATCGCGTCGACGGTGGTGCCGAGTCCGAACCATCGGTGCTCGTACCCGACCCACACGAACGCGGCGAAGCTCGCGCCGAGCCCGATCCAGAAGCCCGACCAGCCCAGCGCTTCACGCACGCCGATCACGTGCAGCTTGCGATGGAACACGCCGAGATCGAGCGCCAGCAGCGCGCATACGAAGAGGATGAAACCGCCGTACAAGAGCTCCATGTGCGCGACTCCCAGGTGAACGCGACCACCGTGGGGCCGAGCGGCACACCCGTCATTCACGATCTTTGCGCGACATGGTTCGGTTTTCTCGATGCGGAGGGGTCAACCCTTGCGGTGGTGGTCCGCGCGCCGTACGCAGGCCCTGCACATGGAATGGCTCAACTATCACCACCTCCTGTATTTCTGGATGGTGGCGCGCGAGGGCGGGCTCGCGCCGGCGGGCAAGGTGTTGCGGCTCTCGCAGTCCGCGATCAGCGGGCAGATCGCGAGCCTGCAGCAGTCCCTCGGGCAGCCGCTCTTCGAACGGCGCGGCCGCAAGCTCGAGCTGACCGAGACCGGACGCGTGGTGTTCCGCTACGCCGACGAGATCTTCGGGCTCGGGCGCGAGCTCCTCGATGCGGTGCGTGGGCGGCCCACGGGTCGGCCGGCGCGGCTCGTCGTCGGGATCTCCGACGTGGTGCCGAAGCTGCTGGTCCGGAAGCTGCTGGCGCCGGCGTTCCACCAGCGTGAGAAGCTGACGCTGGTGTGCCACGAGGATCGGTTCGACCGGCTGCTCGCCGAGCTCGCCACGCACGCCGTCGATGTCGTGATCGCCGACTCGCCGGTCCCGCCGGACGCCGCGGTCCGCGCGTACCACCACCTGCTCGGTGAATCGACGGTGACCTGCGTGGCCCCCGCGAACCTCGCCCCCGCGTTGCGCCGGGGCTTCCCGCGCGGGCTCGACCGGGCGCCCGTGCTGCTACCGATCTCGGGCTCGACGCTCCGCCGCAACCTCGATGGATGGTTCGAGACGCACTCCCTGCGTCCCGAGCTCGTCGCCGAGGCCGACGACAGCGCGCTGCTCAACGCGTTCGCGGCCGACGGCATGGGCGCGCTGTTCGTGCCGACGGTGATCGCGGACGTCGTCGTGAAGCGCTACGACCTCGCGAGCGTCGCCGAGATCCCGGAGCTCCGCGAGCGGTTCTATGCGGTCTCGGTCGAGCGCCGGCTCGCTCACCCGGCGGTCGTCGCCATCCGGGCGGCGGCGCGATCCGACGTGTTCGCCTGACGCGTGCGGGCGAGCCGGCGTGCCACGCGGCGCGCGGCACGCTCGGCGGCGAGGTCCACCGCGCGCTCGAGATCCTCGGCCATCTCGACGACCACCAGCTCGCGGCCCTGGCGCGGCCAGATCCGGAGGCGACACAGCTTGTCGACGCCGCCCCGCGGACCGTTGATGTCGTCCAGCGTGCAGTGGACCGCGGCCACGGTCTCGCCGAACTTCGCCAGGGCCACGCGGACGCGGCGTTCGACGTGGTCGACAGGGAGCGCGGAGTCATCGAGGTGACGCTGGCGGATCGAGAGCTTCATCGGGACCTCCTGCCGGATATCGGCCCTACCTTGATGCGGCTTGCGCGCGCCTTCGACCATCACGAAGTTCCGAAGCGATCGTTCGGCACGCTGGAACTCCGCCCCGCCGCCCGGCCGCGAGCTACCGCTTGCGGCGCGAGGTCGTCGACTGCACCTTGCGCCGCCGCAGCCGCGTCGCATCCTTGAGCCGCCGCTCCGTCCGCTCGATCAGCTGCTGCTGGCTGTGCTTCGCGCCCGTGCCCGAGCGCTGGACGTAGCTGCCGTCGGACTGCATGTCCCACGCGCCGCGCTGGTCGGAGAGCTGGGTATCGAGGATGTGCCGGAGCTCGGACTGCAGCCGTAGCTCTTCGACGGGGATCAGCACCTCGACGCGCTTCTCGAGGTTGCGCTGCATCGCATCGGCCGAGCCCAGGTAGAACTCGGGCTTGCCGCCATTGTGGAAGTAGTAGATGCGCTCGTGCTCGAGGAACCGCCCGACCACCGAGATCACCTTGATCGTGCTGGAGACGCCCTCGAGGCCGGGCCGCAGCCGGCAGGTGTCGCGCACGATCAGATCGATCGTGACGCCGCGCTGCGAGGCGCGATAGAGCGCGCGCACGATGTCGACATCCTCGAGGGCGTTGAGCTTCCACTGGATGTGGCCGCGCCCGCCGCCGCCCTGGATCGCGATCTCGCCGTCGATCTTCTCGAGCAGCGCCTGCTTGAGCATCTTCGGCGCGACGAGGAGCTTGGCGTACTTGCGGCGCGGCTTGTAGCCGGTCGTCAGGTAGTTGAAGAGCTCGGTGAGGTCACGGCCGATGGCGTCATCGCACGTGAACAGGCCGAGGTCGGTGTACAGGCGCGCGGTGCCGGCGTGGTAGTTGCCGGTCGCGACGTGCGCGTAGCGACGGAGCCCGTCGAAGTCGTTGCGGACCACGAGCACGATCTTCGTGTGGGTCTTCAGCCCGACGACGCCGTACGTCACGTGGATGCCGGCGCGCTCCATGCGCGTGGCCCACTTGATGTTGGCTTCCTCGTCGAACCGCGCCTTGAGCTCGAGCACGACGGCGACCTGCTTGCCGTTCTTCGCCGCGCGCACGAGCTGCTTGATGATCTCGGAGTCCTTCGACGTCCGGTACAGCGTCATCTTGACGGCGCGGACCTTCGGGTCCTCGGCGGCCTCGCGCAGGAACCGCTCGACCGACTGCTGGAACGACTCGTACGGGTGGTGGACGAGCAGGTTGTTGGACTCGCGGATCGTGTGGAAGATGTTGCCGTCGGTCAGGAAGTCGATCGGGGCGGCCGGCGCGTGCGGCGGATCGCGCAGCTCGGGAAGATCGAGCCCGGCGAGCTCCATGAGATCGCGCTGGCCGAGCATGCCCTCGGCCTCGAACACGTCCGAGGACTCGTCGAGGCCGAGCTCGGCGGCGATCCGGCCGCGCAGCACGGGCGCCATGATGCGGTCGACCTGGAGGCGCACGACCGGGGCGAACTTGCGCTCGCGCAGCTCGATCTCGATCATCTCGAGCAGATCCTCGGCCTCCTCCTCGTCGCGCTCGGTGATCGCGTTGCGGGTGACGCGGAACATCGAGCACGCCTCGACCTGCATGCCCGGGAACAGCAGGTCGAGGTTGTTCGCCATCACGTCGGCGAGATCCACGAACGTGCGCGACGTGCCGATGCGGACGAAGCGCGAGGTGCCGCCGCCGATCGGCACCTTGACGCGTGCGAGCAGCGACTCGCCATCGTTCTCGTAGCGCAGCGTGACGAGCAGGTTCAGCGACAGGTTCGAGACGAACGGGAACGGATGCGCCGGATCCATCGCCTGCGGCGTGACCAGCGGGAAGATGTTGCGCAGGTAGTGCTCGCGCACCCAGGCCTGCTCCTTGACGTCGAGCTCCTTGAACGGCGCGAGCCACACGCCGACCGCGCGGAGCTCCGTGAACACGCGCTCGAGGACGAGGATCTTCTTCTTCTCGAGCCCGTTGATCAGCTCGAGGCTGTCCGCGATCTGCTGCTGCGGGGTCCGACCGTCCGCGGTGAACGCGTGGAGCTGGGCTCCGACCTGCTGCTTGAGGCCGCCGATCCGCTTCTGGAAGAACTCGTCGATGTTCGAGCTGACGATCGCGACGAACCGCAGCCGCTCGAGCAGCGGCACCCGGTCGTCGGCGGCTTCCTGGAGCACGCGCCAGCAGAAGTTGAGGTACGTCAGCTCGCGGTTGAGGTAGAGCTCGGGCGAACCCAGATCGCTCGGGATGAAGTCGGTGACGCCCGGAGCGGGCGGGGTCCGGCCGGACTGCTCGATGGCGCGGGCCAGGGGCTTGTCCGCCTTGTCGCGCGCAGCCTCCTCGGCGACCACCTCCAGTCGGTGAACCCCGGAGACCTCGGTACCAAACGTGAGCGAACGCTCGGCGGACATCGGTCCACAGTATACCTGCCGCGTGACGAAGTCGCGCCCCTGACGAGCGCTGGATTCTCCAACTATTACGTAGAGCTAGCCGGCGCGATTTGCTGGCCATCGGTCACCCGAAATGCCGTGCGCGCGCCGCCTTGCCGGATCCAGACCGTCTCGCCGTCGACCCCGCCGGCCTCGACGGGACCGGGCGCGAGCTCCTGCTTCCACTTCGCCTCGCCGGTCGACAGGTCGATCGCGACCAGGTGGTTCCAGCCCTCGCCGGAGACGATCTCGTACGAGCGCACGTGATCGGTGAGCGTCACCGGTCCAGTGGTGGCCTTGATCGCCCGCCCCTTGCCAGGGGCGAGCCCGAGCTTGCCGAGCTTCGAAGCGTCCCGCATGGCGACCGCGAAGATCTCCGGCGCGCCGTCGCGCAGCACCCGGACCGAGACGGCGACCTGGTTCCACGCGAGCCCCGGGGCCCCCGGGCGGCCCGCGTACGGCGGGACGATCGCCTGCCAGACCAGCTCGTCGCCGCGTCGCAGCTCGACGAAGTTGCGGGGGCCGCCATCCTCCGCGCGGACGACGAGCGACTCGTTCGCGCTGATCGCGATCGTGTCGATCACCGCGCCGGCCTTCGGCTTGGCGACGACCATGTACCAGGTCGCGACCCCGGCCGCGGCGATGCCGACGAGCACGATCACCGGACCGAGCCAGCCCAGGCGCGTGCGACGGTTCGTCATAGGGCGCACCCTACCAGAGCCGTGCGCGATCGCCTGTGGCGGTGTGCCGCAGCCTGGCGCGCGGCGACGGCGCCGCTACGGGGCGAGTGTCAATGCTCGCCTCCGCGGCGCTCCGGCTCGATTGCTACGGCGTGTGCGTTGCGGGCGCCCGTGCGCTGCGCGCGTCAATGCTCGCCTCCGCTGCGCTCCGGCTCGATTGCCGCTGCGCGTGCGTTGCACGCGCCCGTGCGCTGCGCGCCCGGCGCCCCTGCGGGGCGAGCGTCAATTGCCGCCGACGGGCTTGCCGCCGGGCACCGGGATCGTGTGATCGAACGGCTTCGGTCGGGTCAGGCCACCGCCCGCGGCGCCGTGGTTGGTGCCGCCGTCCTTGGACTGCACGAGCACGCGCCGGCCGGTCCCGAAGAACACGGTGATCTTGCTCGGCTCGGAGATCTCGATGATGCCCTGGCCGAACGTCGGGTGATCGACGCGCTCGCCGACGTCGTACTTCTCGCTCGCGCGATAGGTGCGCGCGGGCTTCGAGAGATCTGCGGCGACCGAGGACTTCTCGAACCGCTCGACCGGATCCTTCGACGCGCGCGGCTCCTTCGGCGGTCGCTTGTTCGACGCGAGCTTCGCGACCGCAGGTGCTCCGTGCGGTGACTTGTAGCGGTGGTAGCCGCTGCACTGCTTGCACTGCACTTTGACGATCTTGTCGCCGACCTTGGCGACCACCACATGCCACACGTCGCCGCACTTCGCGCACAACGCTTCAACGTCAGCTCCGACTCCGGCGGCCATAAGGTCGGGGAGCATACCAGCTTGCGCGATCGATACACCCCCGTGGTACAGCCCCTTCATGAGTCAGGCTGCGGCGGACGCGCTCGTCGAGGAGGCCAACGAGCTCTTCCGCGCCGAGAAGTTCACCGAGGCTGCGGCTCGCTTCGAGAAGGCGACGCAGCTTTTTCCGCCCCACGCTCTTGCGTGGAAGGGCCTGGGGCACTCGCTGCTCTCGCTCAACAAGCCGCACGACGCTGCGCGCGCGTTCGATCGGGCGATCGGCCTGCGTCCGGATAGCGCGACGGCGTTGTGGGGCGGCGCGATCGCGCACGCCGACGTCGGCAACAAGGTCGTCGCGCAGAGCTACCTGCGGCGCACGCTCGCGCTGCAGCCGACGTGGTTCGAGATGGCGCGCAAGGTCCCCGCGCTCGTGCCGTACCTCGCGGTGTCGACGCGCGCTGCCGATGCGCTGCGCCGCGTGTTCCCGACGTTCTCGACCCGACCGTACCGGCACGCCAACGATCAGGCGCGCTCGATCGACGTCGCTCGCGTGATCAACCAGCCGCAGTTCGCGCGCTTCACGTACGTCACGCTGGGCTTCTCGAACCACGCGTGGCCGGATGCCCAGCGGCCGCGCATCGAGCTGATCATGGGGACGCTGCACGACACCGAGGTGTGCGGGCAGATCCTCGCGAACCTCGCGTTCCATTTGGAAGCGTCCGGCTTCTATCCCGAGCCCGGCGTCATGGTGCGCGACGTGATCGGCGCCCTCGAGACCGGCGAGCTCTCGCAGCGCCTGCCGCACGTCTACATCACGGTGCCACGACTGTGGGACCTCCCGCTGCCGCTCGACGAGGGGCCGCCGCCGATCACGCTCGCGCAGGTCGTCCCGGTGAGCGAGGCGGAGTACCTGCGGTGGCGCGCCAACGTCGGCGGCTTCGAGCTCGGCCTCGCCGATCGCAAGGTCGACATCATCGACCTCCGCCGCCCCGGCTGACCCCGCGCTGATTTTGGCGGCGCTTGGCGGCCAAGCTCCGAAAGCCTCCGCCGCCCGCGTCAGGGCAGGTCGCGGGTCGCCACGTTCAGCGTCATGACGCCGGGGCGGGAGCCGGTGGCGGTGCGATCGGGGAGCACGGCACCCGCGGGGACGTTCTGGTCGTCGAAGCCGACGTAGAGCATCAGGCGGCCCGTCGCCTTCGGCGTGACGTCGACGCCGGTGCGCAGGCCGAGGCGCTCGCCGGCCTCGCTCGCCGACCACTGGACGTCGCGCGCGCGCGTGTAGTTGATGTTCCAGGCGACGCCGTCGCTCGACTCCGCGTGGAACACGCCCATCGTGTTGGCGAGCTCGACGGGCTGCGCGTCGTTCTCGGTGCCGACGTCGGAGGTCAGCCAGAGCTCCCAGCGGCAGTGGTCGGCGTCGTAGAGCACCGATGGCTGCTGGCCGCCGGTCTTCGGATCCGCCGACGCGCGCAGCAGGCTGCGGACGGGCGCCTCGGCGATCGTCCACGTGATGCCATCCGTGGAGGTCGCGTGCGCGATCCCGGCGTTGGTGATGGTCCCGCAGCTCGGGCCGCTGCACGCGAAGCTCGAGAACCACACGTGGTAGATGCCGTCGACGAGCGCGAGCTCGGGATCGGCGACGAGCGCGCCGGTCGCGCCGGGGTACGCCTGCAAGCCGGTGAGCACGAGGCCGGCCTGGCCGTGCGGCGAGGCCGCCGCGGCCACGCGCGTGAAGGTCAGACCGTCGGCCGAGAACGCCGCGCCGATCGAGTAGTGGGTGAACGTGTAGCCGGGGAACGGGAACGCCCCGGCTGCGCCGGCGTAGAGCATGAGGTAGCGGCGGTCCGCCGGGGCGCTCGGGTTGTAGATCACCGTCGGCGCCTCGGCGTGGGTGCGGTCCCACGCGCCGGCCTCGCTGCTCACCGTGAACGCCGGCGCCTGGTCGACCGTCCACGTCATCCGGTCGGGCGACGTCGCGTGCCGGATCACCTGGACGGCGTCGGTGGCAGCGAACGAGGTCGCGTGCGTCGCCGTGTAATAGAGCTCGTACGTACTGGTCGCGGCGTCCCAGCGGACGTCGGGATCCGCGATCGACGTGTCCTGCTTGCCGTCGTCGAAGGTGCCGCCGGCGAGCATCCGCGGATTCCCCGCGCGCCGCGTGAACTGGCCCTGCGCTCCGAGCGGCTGGCAGCTCGTGGGTGGCGCATCGACACGTGCATCGGTACCGGCGTCCGGGGTCGTGCTACCGCCCCCGCAAGCGGCCACGAGCAGGGTCGCGAACCACGAGGACCTCAGGAGGGCGCGCATCGAGCGCTCTTCGGTACAGCGGCGGGGCCCAGGTTGTCGAGCTGAAAGGAGGAGGCGCTCGGCGTGGACGCCCATCAAACCGCGCGACCCGGCTTCAACCGGCTTGCGAGTCCCCGAGGTGCGAGGCAAGATGCGCTCGTGAAGCTCGTCATCACGCTTGCTGCAGTCCTGCTCGCCGCCACTGGCTGCGAGAAGAATCCCTCGAAGCTCGATGGAGCACCGCCGGTCCCGCGCACGGGCGCGGGCGCGACCGCCAGCGGTGGTGGTGGCGACCTCGAGGCGCGCGTCGCCAAGCTCGAGCGGTACACCGAGGCCCTCGACTTCCTGCAGAAGGTCTTCGACCAGCAGAAGGGCCAGGCCGATCAGCAGGAGCGCAGCGAGCCCGCGCCCGACGCGGTGTTCGCCGTCGACATCAAGGACAGCCTTCGCCTCGGCCACGTCGAGGGTCCCAACGACGCGATGATCACGATCATCGAGGCCTGGGATTTTGCTTGACCGCACTGCCAGAGGGCCAGTTCGGTCCTCGAAGAGCTCGTCAAGGAGTACAGCGGCAAGGTGCGCGTTGTCCTGAAGCACATGGTCGTCCACCCGGACACCGTCGCCAAGGCACACCTCGCGGCCTGCGCGGCTGGCATGCAGGGGAAGTTCGTCCCCTTCTACAAGGCGTTCTGGGACAAGGCCTTCACGCCGTACGCCGCTTCGCGGGGCCAGGATCGCGACAAGCTCGGTGAAGCGAACTTCATGGCGTTCTCGAAGGAGCTCGGGATCGACACGGCGAAGCTCAAGACGGACATGGAAGGTCCCGAGTGCGCGAAGCACATCGCGGCTGACCAGCAGGAGCTCCAGAAGTTCCGCGTCTCGGGCACGCCGGCGTTCTTCATCAACGGTCAGTTCGTCGGTGGCGGCATCCCGAAGGAAGCCTTCAAGACGATCATCGACCAGAAGCTGAAGGTCGCGGAGGCCTCGGGCGTCAGCGGCGCCGAGTACTACGAGAAGGAGATCATGGGGAAGGGCGAGAAGCAGTTCCGCTCGAAGAAGGATCCCAGGCCGCAGTGAGCTGAGACGTCCGACTCCACGAGACGACCAGTCTCCGAAACGAGCCGCGCCGGGCAACCGACGCGGCTCTTGCTTTAGGTGCACGCGCGCGGCGTACTACGAGCAGGAGATCATGGCGAAGGGCGAGCCGACGTTCCGGGCGAAGCAGGACCCGCGGCCGTAGTCGCCAGGGGTGCTAGCCTGACCTTCACCATGGTCGCGCCGGATGCAGTCGAGCGAGGCGCCCGCACGCGCGACGCGGCGGGTCGGACCGCGCCGGTGCTCGGCTCGGTGATCGCCTCGGTGATCGCCTCGGGAATCGGCTCGGTGCTCGGCGCGCTCCTCGTGCTCGGCTGCGGCGGCGGCTCCGAGCAGCCGCGGATCGATGCCGGGCCGTGCGTCGACGCCACGCACGACGAGGATGGCGACGGCATCGGTGACGCGTGCGACAACTGCCCGGCGACGGCCAACGCCGACCAGCGCGACACCACGGAGCGCGAGCTGGATCGGTTCGAGGATGGCGTGGGCGATGCGTGCGATCCGCACACGGCGCTCTCGGGCGATCAGCTCGCTCGCTACTTCCCGTTCACGAGCGGGACCGAGGCCGAGCCGTGGAGCGGCACCGGCTGGACGATCGCCGACGGTGCGGCGCACGCGAGCACCGACGCGCTGTGGGTCACCACGCGCCGCGAGCAGGCGCGCGCGCTCTACGTCCAGGCGGTCGTGCCGGCGGTGACGTGGCGCGCGGGTGGATCCCTCGAGCTCACGCTCGACAGCGATGCACAGGCCGGCAACGGGCTGCGCTGCACGGTGTTCTCGGATCGCAACGGCGATGGCACCGACGAGCTCGAGGCGCGCGAGGTCGGTGGCGAGCCGCTCGTGAAGAGCCTCGGCGGCCGCCTCGAAGGCCTCGAAGGCGGGTTCGTGGTCACCGGCTGGCGCACGATCGACAACCAGCAGCGCGGCCGGCTGACGTGCCGCGTGGCGGTCGGTGACGTGACGTACGAGCTGCAGCTGCCGACCTCCGACGGTCTGACCACCGGGTACTATGCGCTGGCCTCGCAGAGCGTTACCGTCGCGGTGTCGTCGGTCGTCGTCTACACGGCGCCTCTGATGACGAAGGATCCGCCGTAGCTGGCCGGAACTGTTCACGAAGCGGACACATCCATCCGCGTCGGACCGGCCGCAGCAGCTTCGCGGAACTCTTGGGTTCGTGCAGCAACGCTGGTAAGGTCCGCGACACGTTCGCTCACCAGCGAATCGTGAGAGGTATCGATGGAGACGAAGCATCTGGACCGGGTCGTGATCCGGTTCGTCGGCGACTCGGGCGATGGCATGCAGCTGACCGGCAGCGAGTTCGCGAAAGCGGCCGCCGAGGCGGGCAACGACATCTCGACCTTTCCGGACTTCCCCGCCGAGATCCGGGCGCCCGCGGGCAGCCTGTTCGGCGTCTCCGGCTTTCAGCTCCACTTCTCGTCGTCCGAGATCCACACGCCGGGTGATGCCCCCGACGTGCTCGTCTGCATGAATCCCGCAGGCCTCAAGACGAACCTGAAGGACCTGATCGAGAACGGCACGCTGATCATCAACAGCGGTGCGTTCATCGAGTCCAACCTCAAGAAGGCGGCGTACCAGTCGAACCCGCTCGAGGACGGCACGCTCGACAAGTACAAGGTCCACGCCGTCGACATCAACCAGCTCACGATGACGGCGCTCGCGGAGAGCGAGCTGACGAACAAGGAGAAGGGGCGCGCGAAGAACTTCTTCGCCCTCGGCCTCGTGTTCTGGATGTATGGCCGCGAGCCCGAGGGCGAGGTCCGCCGCATCCACCAGCAATTCGCGAAGAAGCCGGGCTACGGCGAGGCGAACGTCAAGGTCTTCAAGGCCGGCTACCACTACGGCGAGACCGCCGAGGTGTTCCAGACCGTCTACAAGGTCCCGCCGCACGTCTTCAAGCCGGGCATGTACCGCAACATCACGGGCAACGAGGCGATCGCGCTCGGGCTCGTCGTCGGCGCCGAGCTCGCGGGCAAGCCGCTGTTCTACTCGGGCTATCCGATCACGCCGGCGTCGTCGATCCTGCACTCGCTCGCCAAGTACAAGAACTTCGGGACGATGACCTTCCAGGCCGAGGACGAGATCGCGGCGATGGGCGCGGCGCTCGGCGCGGCGTTCGGCGGCTCGATCGCGGTCACCGCGTCGTCGGGTCCGGGCATCGCCCTCAAGGGCGAGGCGATGGGGCTCGGCATCATGACCGAGCTGCCGGTCGTCATCCTCAACATCCAGCGGGGCGGGCCGTCGACCGGCCTGCCGACGAAGACCGAGCAGTCGGATCTGCTGCAGGCGCTGTACGGCCGCAACGGCGAGTCGCCGATGCCGGTGCTCGCGGCGAAGAGCCCGGGCGACACGTTCTACTGCGCGGTCGAGGCCGTGAAGATCGCGACCCGGTACATGGTGCCGGTGATGCTGCTGTCGGATGGCTACATCGCCAACGGCAGCGAGCCGTGGCCGCTACCGGACCTCGCGACGCTGCCGCGCTTCGACGTCATCCATCGCACCGACCCGACGAACTACTTCGTGTACGAGCGCGACGAGCGCACGCTCGCTCGCTCGTGGGTCATCCCGGGCACGCCCGGCCTCGAGCACCGCATCGGCGGCATCGAGAAGGACGCGTTGACCGGCAACATCTCGTACGCGCCCGAGAACCACGAGAAGCAGACGCACATCCGCGCCGAGAAGATCGCGCGGATCGCGCAGGACATCGGCGAGCTCGACCTCGCGGGCGCCGAGAGCGGCGATGTCCTCGTGATCGGCTGGGGCGGCACCTACGGCTCGCTGCGCCAGGCCCAGCAGACGCTCGCGTCGCAGGGCAAGGCCGTCAGCCACGCGCACCTGCGCTGGCTGTCGCCGCTCGAGCCCGGCCTCGCGAAGATCGTCCGGAACTTCAAGCGGGTCATCGTCGCCGAGCTCAACATGGGCCAGCTCCGCCAGGTGCTCCGCGCCGAGTTCCTCATCGACATGGTCGGCCTCAACAAGGTCCAGGGCCTGCCCTTCAAGGTGAAGGAGGTGCTCGACGCGATCGAGCAGCAGCTCGGCATGCAGCCGGGCGCCGACGCCATCACCACCGAACCCACCACGCTGCTGCCGCTCGCGAGCGCGTAGCGCTAATCCGCGCCTCACCGGCGCGGGCTTCAGAGAACAACCATGAGCGAAGCCATCAAGATCAAGCTGTCCAAGAAGGACCTCGAGACCGACCAGGACGTCCGCTGGTGCCCGGGGTGCGGTGACTACGCGATCCTCGCGACGGTCCAGCGCACGCTCGGTAACCTCGGCATCAAGCGCGAGAACACGGTGTTCGTCTCGGGCATCGGCTGCTCGAGCCGGTTCCCGTACTACATGAACACGTACGGCTTTCACACCATCCACGGCCGCGCGCCGACGGTGGCGTCGGGCCTCAAGATCACGCGCCCCGAGCTCGATGTCTGGGTGATCACCGGCGACGGCGATGGCCTGTCGATCGGTGGCAACCACATGATCCACGCGCTCCGCCGCAACATGGATCTCAAGATCATCCTGTTCAACAACCAGATCTACGGCCTCACGAAGGGCCAGTACTCGCCGACGTCGGCGCCGGGCACGCGCGCGCCGTCGACGCCGTCGGGCTCGATCGACCACCCGCTGAACCCGATCTCCCTCGCGCTCGGCGCGGGCGCGACGTTCATCGCGCGGGCCGCGGACACCGACGCGAAGCTGCTGGCGCGGATCCTCGAGGAGGCGTACCAGCACAAGGGCGCGGTCTTCATCGAGATGCTGCAGAACTGCCCCGTCTTCAACGACGGCGTATGGGAAGGCGTCAAGGACGACCCGGCCGGCAAGCAGATCGCGCTCGTCGACGGCAAGCCGCTGCTGTTCGCAGGGGGCACCAAGGGCATCAAGCTCGGCGCGGGGCTCGTCCCCGAGATCGTCGAGGTCGGCGACGCCGCCGGCCAGACGCCGGTCTCCGCGTTGCTCGTCCACAGCGAGCGCGGCTCGAACCTCTACGCCCACCTGCTCGCGCAGCTCGTGACGCCGGCGTACCCGATGCCGATGGGCATCCTGTACCGCACCGAGAAGCCGACCTACGAGCAGCTCGCCGCCCAGCAGATCGAGGAAGCCAAGGCCAAACAGGGCGTCGGCGATCTCGCGAAGCTCCTCTCCTCGGGCATGGTCTGGGAAGTCGGCGCCGATGGCATGCGCCACTAGGGGACGCCCTCCACTACCGCAACCAGCGCACAGCTAAACTGCCGGAGATCACGCCCATGAGCTGGGGACGCCCTCCACGAACGAAACGTGCGTCCCGCCGGGGGCTCGCCGCGGTCCTGCCAGCGCTGCTCGCGACCGCCGCCTGCACGTCGGGCGCGCCACCGGGCTTCTCCGGCGCGGTCGGGGATCGCTGGACGCTGCCGCTCGTCGGCCCGCTCGAGAACGGGCTGCTCGTCACCACCGTCTCGTTCAACACGCACGGGCCCTACCTGTTCGCGATCGATCCCGACGCCGCGATCTCGGTGATCGACGGTGAGCTCGTCAAGCTCGCCGGGCTCCGCACGTCGAACGGGCCGAAGCGGCTCGACGAGACCGACACCGAGCAGCCGCGGATCTACGCGGAGCTCGTCGGGCTCGAGATCGGCCAGCTGATCGTCGAGCGCCGCGAGGCCATCGTCGTGCGGCCGGGCTCGTTCGACAGCGGCGGGCGCCGGATCCACGGCGTGCTCGGCCGCGACGTCATCGCGGAGTCGCTCGCCTTCGGCATCGATCGCGACCGCGGCGTGGTCCACCTCGTCACCCAGAAGGCGTTCCAGCCGCCGGCCGGCGCCACCACCCTCGGCTACGAGCTGCTCGTCAGCCGGATCGCGAACACGCAGCTCCCACCGCTGCCGCGCCGGCTCGTCGACGCGACGATCGCCGGCGCGCCGCTCGAGCTCCACGTCGACTTCGGCGCGCCCGCCAGTCAGCTCCGCGAGTCGCTCTGGGAGCAGGCGAAGCTCGTCCCCCGCGAGGTCCAGTCCGCGGTGATCGACGAGGTCGGCGTCGCTCGCAAGATCACGAAGGCGAGCGAGCCCACGCAGGTCAGCGTCGGTGGCGTCACCGCGAGCAACGTCGTGTTCATCCCGTACGGCGATCGTCGGTGGGACGAGACCGACATCGACGGCACGCTCGGGCTCGGCTTCTTCGCGGAGCACGAGGTGTGGACGAGCTGGCACACCCGGCAGCTGTTCGTCGCGCCGCGCCGCGAGGTGGCGCCGGCGCAGCGGATCGCCCGCTGGGACTCGGCGGTGCTGGCGCGCTGCGAGCACCCGGGCTGCATCCAGGTGCGCCTGATCGACCCGCTCGCCGGGCGCACCCTGCCCGAGGGCAAGGCCCACCCGGGCCTCGTGCTGTCGATCACGCGCGACGCGATCGCGGGCGGGATGCCGCTCGAGATCATGCTCGAGGCGCCGGGCTCGCCCACGCTGCCGCGCCTGATCGTCAACCTGCCGGCGCACATCGATCGGGTGATCCACCAGGTGCCGGCGGCGTTCCTCGGCACCACGCTGACGGTCATCGATGCGAGCCCGTATCCGCGGAAATGTCCTGGCGGCAACGGCTGCGTCGATCAACTAGCGCGGTGACTTGACGCCGCCGCTCCACGGGGGAAGATCGCTCGCCATGCCCGCGCACGTAGTCACTGCTGACGAAGTCGAACGCACCATCACCGCCTTCACGCGCCTCGACCAGCGCGGCGACAAGAAGGCGATGAACAAGCTCGCGCAGCGCCTGCAGAAGGAACAGCCGTTCCTGCTCCAGCACGCCGCCGCCGTCCGCACCGAGCACGGCGACACCGTGGGCGAGGCCGCGGTGTTCTACGCCACCCTCGTCTGGGCGATGTTCGATCGCGGGCAGGACGGCACGCTGCCGCGCCTCACCGCGCAGAACCTCACCGAGGCAGACCGCATCGTCACCGAGGCGCTGTCGACCATCGACGGCCTCGCCGACAAGCCGGCGCAGGAGCGCGTCGCGCCGGCCCTGGTCCAGCATCAGCCGAACATCTACGCCAAGCTGGCCGAGCTCCTCACCGAGGACGTCAAGGAAGCGGCGATGACCGCCGAGACCGCAGGCGCGATCATCAAGCCGACCCAGGTCGTGATCGAGGCGTTCGACGCCGCCCTCGAGGGCCGTCGCCCCGGCGAGCGGCAGGGCACGATGACGAACGAGAGCAAGGTCGGCCGCAACGAGCCGTGCCCCTGCGGCTCGGGCAAGAAGTTCAAGAAGTGTCACGGCGAGCTCGGGGCCTGAGCTCGAGCTCCTGCATCGCGTCGACGCTCCGCTGACGCCGCGGCGACGTGGTCGCCGACAGGGGCACTTGCCTGTGCGCTGGTTCGCGGCAAGTGGGGCAGCCTGGGCGCGAGCTCTCCGCTACCCGAGACTATTTCCCCACGCGCCGGCGGCAACGCGAGTCGCCACCTGCGCGATCGCGGAGATAGCGCGCCACCCGCTCGGACGTGCCGGCACGCTCCGGTCCACTGCCCCCGCGCTGCAGGTCATGCGCATCGGGCACGAGCTTGCAGGACTCGACGGCATGCAGCTGTTCCCGCTCCTCGCGTTCAGCGTGCTCGCCGCGTCCGCGGCCTGCACCCCGGGTGACGAAGCCGAGGTCGGCCACGACGAGCCGACCGACTACGAGCTCGCCCCCGACGACGGCAAGGGCGACGGCGTCGCCGCGACGTTCTCGGCGAACACCGTGGTCGGCGACGAGCTGTTCGTCGGAGGGCGCGACTTCACGGCGGCCGAGGTCCAGCAGTTCCTCGAGGACTCGCCGTATGGCAACCGGTCGTGGCTCGCCAGCTACTCGGTCGACGGCGTGTCGGCGGCGCAGCTCGTGGTCGACGCCTCGCGCGCCCACGACATCCACCCGATCATGGTGCTCGCGCGCATGCAGGTCGAGGCCTCGCTGATCAGCAAGTCGGTCAAGCCCACGCAGCGGCTCATCGACCGCGGCCTTGGCTGCGGGTGCCCCGACGGCGGCGGCTGCAGCTCGGCATACAGGGGCTTCGGCCCGCAGCTCCGGTGCGGCGCCGAGACGCTGCGCCGACGCTACGATGACTCGGTCGATGGGAGCGGGCAGTGGCGCCAGGGCGTCGCCCGGAAGACGCTCGATCCGAAGACCGTGACGCCGTCGAATCACGCGACCGCCTCGCTGTATGCCTACACGCCGTGGGTGCTCGTCGGCAGCGGCGGCAACTGGCTCGTGTGGAACGTGACGCGGAAGTACGTGCGGCACGCGGAAGCCAACGGCTTCTTCTGAACCACGGCCGCACCCGCGCCTCACGCAGGCAGCCAGCGCGGGGCGCGGTAGTCCGCACAATCGCTCGCCCTCCCGTGCGCGGAGCGGCAAGCTAGCCCTGCGATGCCCGCCGAGGGGATTCACCTCACTGCCCTCCGCGAGGCCGCGGGGTCCGCGCGGCTGGATCCCGCGGTGCGGCGACGCCTGGTGCAGCGCGGCGATGCGGCGCGGCTCGGCGCCATCCTCGTCGACCTGCCGTACTTCCATCGCTTCACCGGCGAGGTCGTGCGCTACATCGCGGGGATCCCGGCGCGGCCCTCGCCGTGGGGCGCCACGCTGCACGATGGCGGCGCGATCACGCTGCTCGGTGCGCTGATCGACATCGCGCGTCGCGAGCGCAGCACGACGATGGCGGCGATCGCGCTCGGGCTCGGCTCGCACTGCGCGATCGATCGCTCGCTGCATCCGCTGATCAACGCGCTCGCGCGCGAGCACCGCGTCGGCAAGAACCACGATGCGTCGCACCGCGAGGTCGAGAAGTTCCAGTCGATCTGCTTCCACGAGCAGTACATGGGCCGCGACATGATGGGCACGCCCGAGATCACGAGCTACCTCGCGATCCAGCTCGCCGACGGCTTGCCCGATCGGATCAGCGTGCTCGTCCTCGAGGCCTGGCGCCGCGCCCTTGGCACCGCGCCCGAGCCTCCCGAGCTCGCGGACTACGTGCGCGGGTATCGCACGCACACCCGGCTGCTCGGCACGCGCCTCGGCAAGCGGCTCGCACCGCGCGCCGCGAAGGAGGCCGCGAAGCCGCGCTACCTGCAGGGCAGCTGGGGCGCGTTCCCAACCCTGCTCGAGCACGCGATCGCCGCGTCCGTCACGGTCCTCGATGCGATCGGCACCGTCCTCGACGCCTCGGTGACCGACGTCCACGCGGCGCGCGCGGCCCTCGCGTCGCGGCTGCCGCGCGGCACGATCGATCCCGCGGGCACCGACGTCAACCTCGCGCAGCCGTTCGCCGTGTCGCTACGGCGCTGACTCTCGCGACAGCGGCGCCGCGCCGCGCGCAGCGGCGCTTACGATCCTACGGCGCTGACTCTCGCGACAGCGGCGCTTACGATCGCCCTCCGCTGAGGCCTTCGACCTTGATCCACGGCCCCGCGGTGTACGGAAAGGACTGGTCGAAGTGGACGTGCGCGACGTACCACAGGGTCACGTCGTCACCGTCGAGCGGCTCGTCGCCGACGTAGGCGGCCGGGAACGTCTGGCTGCCGGCGGCGTTGCGGGGCGAGAACGGCGCCCACTCACCGTCGTGGTAGCGGATCGCGAAGACCTCGGCGTCGTCCCAGCTGTGCGGGCGGATGTTGATCGCGGCGCCCGAGGCGGCGTCGACCTGGCGCCAGACGTTGCCGGCCTCGTCGGCCTCGCCGCCGTACGGGAACCAGCCCTCGTTCGCGATGCGCTGCCAGCGCGAGTCCTCGAAGCGCTCGAAGGCATCGTCGCGCGCGCCATCGAGGTCGAAGTCGAACCGCCAGTGGGGATGATACGTGTGCTGGTCGTGGATCCCGGGCCCGTAGATGGTCAGCCACGGGCACAGCCGCCCATCGTCGTGGAACCGCCAGAGCTGCGTGTAGTGGTACGGCCCGGCCTCGAACGCCGCCGACAGCTCGACGCCGCCACGGAAGGACTGCACGCGCACGGGGCCCTTCAGGGTCCGCGTGCCGAGCGGCACCCACCACGGGCCGTGCGCCTCGGCGGAGTCGTTGTCGACATCGAGGCTCTGGCGCTGGTGATCGACCGTGACGTACGGCATCGAGCCCTCCCAGAGGACGCGACGACCGTTGAAGTCGGCGAGGTAGATCATGATCCCGGCCGACTCGGTGAGCCGCCAGTGGAACTTCCAGCCCGCTTCGCTGATCACGTTGCTCATCACCACATCTCCGCCGGGACGACCATGGACACCGCGTTATCGATCAGATCGACGACGGCGACGAGCGAGGCATGGCCATCGCTGCGCCCGAACACCACCGCGGCCGAGCGCCGCGCGTACGAGATGTCCTTCGTCGATCGTCCCCAGTAGTGCATCGTCATCGTGGGGACGTCGCCGATCTGGAGCTTCTCGCGCACGCGCTCGTCGACCATCGCGATCGAGACGGCGAGCGCCTCCTCGTCGCGCGACAGCATCGGCTGGCCGCGCGTCAGCTCGAGGTGCGCGACCACACCAGCGTCGAGATCGATGCACGCATCGACGCAGCGGTCGGCGGCGTAGTCATACGCGACCACGCGCGCGAGCCGGTGACCCGCCATCCAGTGCGGCGGCTTGACGACCAGCGGCTCCGCGCAGATCACGCGGTAGCGGCCGACCTTCGCCATCGAGGAGAGCCGGCGGTCCTCGGTCAGCGTGCGCAGCGCATCGGCGACCTCGCCCGGGGTCAGCGGATCGAACAGGTCGGGATCGGCGTTCGCGACGTCCGAGGCGGCGCGGCGACCGCCCCGCGCGGGTGCGCCTGCCGGGATCGCGGACCGGGCGGCAGCGCCGGTTGCAGTCCCGGCGGCATGGCCGCGAGCCTTGCTGCGGGTCTTGCCGGGCGCCTGGCCGGCGCGGGCCGCAGCCCCCTTTGCGCTCCCGCTCGCCCTGCCAGGACGCACAGATTTTGCCATTAACTTCGCTGGCTTGGCCGCTTTCACGGCCTTTTTCGCAGGCGCCATGGCGCGAACTATACACGTCCGGTTAGATCGGCGGCCGAGCTGGGGCGTTCGATTCGGCATGCGGATGCTCCTCGCTGCCCTCCTCTTTGCGACCGGTTGTTCGGCCGCCCACGCCGACCAGGTCGCCAGCCCGATGCCGCACTCGCGCATCGCGATCGCCATCGCGCCCGCCAAGCTGCGGGCACCCTATGACGTGCAGGTGATCCGCGAGAGCGGCGAGACCCTGCCGACGTACGGCCTCAAGAACCGGTTCTACGTCCAGGGCAACGCCGACGAGCGCTACGTCATCCGCGTCACCAACCCGACGCCGAACCGCGTCGAGGCCGTGGTCAGCGTCGATGGGCTCGACGTGATCGACGGCGAGGCGGGCGATCTCCGCAAGCGCGGCTACGTGGTCCCGGCCTACGGCGACGTCCGCATCGAGGGCTTCCGCACGTCGCACGCCGATGTCGCGACGTTTCGGTTCTCGGCGGTCGCCGACTCGTACGCCGGCCAGAAGGGCAAGGCGCGCAACGTCGGCGTGATCGCGGTCGCGATCTTCGAGGAGACGCCGCCCGCGCCCGAGCAGCAGATCATCGTCGGCGGCAGCGGCCACGGCGGCGGCCACGGTGGCTACCGGCGGCCCACCGACGACAGCGTCGGCTCTGCCGACGAGTCGGTCTCGAGCTCGCGCGGTACCGCGGAGAAGTCCGCGCCGCGCGGCCGCGCCGGCATCCGCCCGGC
>JALZOI010000257.1 GCA_030857245.1 Myxococcota bacterium | reverse complement strand
GCCCGTGCGCCGCCCATCGCCGGTGCTCCCGCCCACCGAGCGTCGCCCGTTCGGCCGTGCCGGGTTCGACGTCGCGCCGCTCGCGATCTCCGGCGCCTACGATCTGTCACCCCGCGCGCTCGCCGCCGCCGAGCACGCCGGCGTCGATCTGTTCTTCTGGGAGCCCGGCTACGACGTGCTGACGCGCTTCCTACGCTCGCGCGCGCGCGCCGCAACGACGCGCGTGATCACCGGCAGCTATCATGCGGACCCCGCCTCGATCCGCGGTGACGTCGACCGCGCGCTCCGCACGCTGCGCCGTGACACGCTCGACGCGTTCCTGCTGTTCTGGACGCGCTCGTCCGCGCGCGTCGACGCGGAGGCCTTCGGGATCCTCGACGAGCTCCGGCGGGCGGGCAAGGTGCGCGCCGTCGGGTTCTCGACGCACCACCGCGAGCTCGCGCGCGACGCGATCGCCAGCTCGCCGTGGGACGTCGTGATGATCCGCCACAGCGCAGCCCACCCCGGCATCGAGAGCGTGCTGCTGCCGGCGGCGCGTGCGACCTCGACGGCGGTCGTGACGTTCAGCGCGCTGTGCTACGGCCGCATGCTCGCGGGCCCGGGCGCCCCGTCACCCGCGGAGTGCTACCGCTACTCCCTCGCGCAGCCCGGCGTGACGGCGTGCATCTCGGCGCCCCGGCGCCACCGCGAGCTCGTCGAGAACCTCGGCGCGCTGGTCGAGCCCAGCCTCCCCGCGGACCGCATCGCGGCGCTGCGGCTGCACGGTCAGGGCGTCCACGCCGAGAGCGCGCGCTTCAACGCGTTCGTACGTCAGCCGACCCGCGATGCCGCGGCCGCCGCCCGCGAGCTCCTCGCGGCATCGCTGCCTCCCTCCGACGCGGCGTCGACCGCCCTCCCGCTGCCGCGCCTCGCCGACCCCAAGCGCTCGCGCACCCGGCTCGGGACCTCGCGTCGCGGCTCGCGCTAGGGAGCGGCGACGGCGGCGATCCGGATCCGGAACGTCGTGCCGCGGTTCGGCCTCGAGTCGACGAGGATGACGCCGCCGTGACCGCGGATGGTGCCGTAGCTGGTGGCGAGGCCGAGGCCACTGCCGCGGTTGGAGGGCTTGGTCGTGAAGAACGGCTCGAAGATGCGTGCGAGCGTGGCCTCGTCCATGCCGTGACCGGTATCGGTGACAGAGAGCTCGACGAAGTCGCCCTCGCTCGCGAGGTGGCAGGCGAGCGCGCTCGCGCGATCCAGGCGGATCCGATCGAGGCCGACGGTGAGCACGCCGCCGTCGGCCATCGCGTCGCGAGCGTTGACGATCAGGTTGAGCAGCACCTGCTGCAGCTCGTCGCGCGAGCCGCGGACGTGGAGGCCGGCGCGCAGCCGCGGCACGATCGTGATCTGATCGCCGACCAGGCGGCGCGCCATGCCGAGCGTCTCCTCGACGAGCGGCGTCACGCTGACGAGGTCGTGCGGCGCGACCCGGGCGCGCCCGACGCCGTTGAGCCGCTTGACGAGCGCGGTCGCCGACTCGACGGCCGTCTGCATGTCTGCGAGCGTGCGCGCCACCTCGAGGTCGCCGGGCGGCAGCGTGGCGTCGAGGTGCTCGAGCCCCGCCTGTACGACCATGAGGACGTTGTTGAAGTCGTGGCCGAGGCCTCGCACCACCGTCGTCATCGCCTCGAGCTTCTGCAGCCGGCGCAGCCGCTCCTCGAGCTCGTCGTGGCGCGTGAACACGAGGATCGTGCTGCCGACCTGCAGGCGATCGCCGATCTGGAGCGGCGCGCGGCCGCGGATCGCGAGCCCGTTCAGCGACGTGCCGTTCGAGCTGTCGAGGTCCTCGACGACGCAGGCGCCGCGCTCGCGCAGCAGGCGCGCGTGCGTGCGCGACACGTCACTGCCGCTCAGGCTGACGCCGACCGCCGGACCGCGCCCGATCACCACCTCGTCGGCGTCGACCCGGAACGTGCGGCCGAGATCCGCGCCGGCCACGCAGACCAGCCGTGTCTGCACCACGATCCGCGCGGTGTCGTCGGCGGCGATCTCGAGCGGCACCGCGAACACATCGGTCGGCACATCGTCGCGCCGGATCTCGTGCTGCGGCGCCATGGCTCAACGTATCGCCATGGCACGGCGCGTCGGGTACAGCCGGGGTAGCCGTGCGGTATGGTCGGGCGTCCTCGGTTTCGCGGGCGAGCGAGCCTTCCGTCCGTGGTGCAACGCCACGGCTGATCTCGACCCTCCATGAACAACGCGTGCGGCCGCGCCTCGCGCGACGGCTCCAACCGGCACGGCGCACTGGGCTGACGAGCAAGTGGCCCCCGCGAACCGAGGACAGCTCGCTTGCTCGCCGCGCGCCGCCGGGCGATGCTCGCGAGGTCCTCGGGGTGATCGAGCGAGCCTTCCGTCCGTGGCGCAACGCCACGGCTGACTTCGACCCACCATGAAGAACGTGACCCGCGCGGGTACGCTGACGGCGTCTTTCACCCGCGCAGGGCCTGCGGCTACTGGGAGCAAGTGGCTGGCACCCCGAGGACACTTATGCGCGGGCGCGCCTTGCACGCCGCCGCCCGGCGCGGCGATCCTGCCGAGGTCCTCGGGGTGGAGAGCTAGCCTTCGGTTCCGTGGCGTCACGCCGCGGCTGACCTCGACCGCACATGAAGAACGTTGATGCTACGTGACCGCTTGCGGCGTCGATGTCTCGTAGCACCTGACTGCTGAGCAAGTGGCGACCGCCCCGAGGACCCATCTCCCATGCAGACCCTCGTCGAGCTCCTCCTCGAGCTGAAGAACCTCGCCGCCCTGCCCGACAGCGCGACGAAGCTCGACCGCATAAATCAACTGTTCGCGAACCCGCGCGCGCCCGCCGAGTACCAGGTCGGCCGGCACTTCGTGGCGAAGCTGCTCGTCCGCGGCGTCGACACCCACCTCGCGAGCCTCGATCCCGCGCACCGCACGATCGCGGTCAGCACGGCGCGCCTGCTGTTCCCGCGTGGGCAGGCAGCACGCCTGTTGCGCCGGGTCGTCAAGGATCCCGATCCCGACGTCCGCAACGCCGCCCGCCGCGCCGTCCAGGTCCTCGGGCTCACCGACGTCGCGCCCCCCGACATCCGCTACCACCTCGCTGCGGGCTCGCCGATCGGCGGGCACAACCCGACGGGCTGGGCCTTCGGCATCTTCCCGAACGACTCCTCCCCGCAGCGCAAGGCGAAGCAGCCACGCCGCACGCAGGCGCTCGAGCAGTACCAGCTGCCGCCGCTCGCGCGCCCCGCCGACGTCGCGGCGCTGGTCGGCATCGACGAGGAGGGCCTCGCGAAGCTGATGCGCCCCGGCGTGGGCCCCGGTTCGGGCTACGTCGAGTTCGAGATCCCGAAGGCCAAGGGCGGGAGCCGGCGGATCGCCGCGCCCCGCGCGCCGCTGCGCAAGGTCCAGCGGCTGATCCTGGAGAAGATCCTCGGGCGCGTCCCGCTCCACGACGCGTGTCACGGCTTCGTGGCCGGGCGCTCCACGGTGACCAACGCGCGGCCGCACCGCGGCGCCGCGATCGTCGTCAAGCTCGACCTCAAGGACTTCTTCCCGACGGTGCACTACCGGCGGGTCAAGGGTCTGTTCGAGCACCTCGGCTACGGCGCCGACGTGGCCGCCACGCTCGCGGGGCTCACGACCTACCGACCCAAGCTCGAGAGCGGCGAGGTCGTGTGGCCCGGGCTGCTGCCGCAGGGCGCTCCGACCTCGCCGGCCCTCGCCAACCTCGCGTGCCGGCGCCTCGATCGGCGGCTCGAGCGGCTCGCCGCCAAGTACGGCGCGAGCTACACGCGCTACGCCGATGATCTGACGTTCTCGTTCGCGCAGGTGCCCGACGTCCGGATCGGCCGCTTCCTGTGGTGGGTCGACGGCATCTGCCAGCAGGAGGGCTTCACCGAGCGCGACGACAAGCGCCGGATCCTGCGCGCGAAGCACCAGCAGCGCGTGACCGGGCTCGTCGTCAATGCGGGCGTCAACATCCCGCGCGCGGATCGCCGGCGGTTCCGCGCGATCCTCCACAACTGCGCGAAGCACGGCGTCGCGTCGCAGGCTCGCGGGCACGAGGACTTCCCGGCGTACCTCGCCGGCTACGCGGCGTATGTCCACATGGTCGATCCGGTGCTCGGCCGGCGCTACCTCGACGAGGTCGCGCGTCTGCTCGCGACGGAGCCGACCGGTGGCTGACATGATGGCGATCATCAGCAAGGCGGTCTTCGAGAAGGCCGCCGGCAAGAGCCCGGCGCTCGGCACGCGGCTCCAGATGGATCGCTACGTCAGCGCGAACAAGAACCTCGAGCCGCTCGCCGCCGGCGGCAAGCTCTACCTGGTGACCGTCCGGCCGCCGGACGAATCACTGTGGCTGGTCGCGGTGCTCAATCAGCCGCGCTCCGACGGCACGCAGTGGCTCGCGGCCGCGGCGGCACCGACGCCCCTCACCGACATCACCGCGCTGCGCTCGCAGCTCCGCTTCGAATCCGGCGCCGGGATCACGGCGAAGCCGGGCGCGCTCGGGATGTCGCTGCAGACGCCGCGCGCACTCACCGCGGCCGACGTCGCACTCCTCGATCGGGCGGCCGGCGGTGAGGCCTTCGCCGGCGAGGGCATCCCCGCGGCGCCGACCGGCCCGTCCTCGATCGGCGCGGTCACCGGCGCGCGGCGCGACGTCCTGCTCGGGGCGATCCTCGAGCATCCCGAGAGCGACGAGGCTCGTCAGGTCTACGCTGACCAGCTGATCGCGAACAACGATCCGCGTGGCGAGCTCATCCTGCTCGACATCGCGCTCGCCGGACCGCTCTCGATCCGCCAGCGCGAACAGCTCGCGGGCCGCCGGCTCGAGCTGATCGCCGCTCACGCGACGACGTGGTGGCCCTACGTGGTCTCCCACTCGCGCACGAGCCGCGGCTTCGTCGAGGCGGTCTCGGGTACGCTCGAGCAGCTCCGGGCGGTCGCACCGGCCCTGTTCGCGGCCGAGCCGGTGACGGAGGTGACGGTGCTCTCCCTCGACGGCGACGACGAGGAGCTCGATGCCCTGCTCGCGGCGAAGTGGCTGCCGCGCGTGCGCCACTTGATCGTGCGCGGGATGCTCGGCAGCGACGGCTTCGCGAGGCTGTGCAAGGCCAAGCCCCTCGCCCGGCTGGAGGCACTCAACGTCTGCGCGACCGAGCTCGACGCCGACGCGCTCGCCGGCATGAAGGGCGGGCTCCCCCGCTGCACGCACCTCGTGCTCACCGGCAACGCGCTCGGCGACGAGGGCATGACCGGCCTGCGCGGCTGGAAGGCGCTGGAGTCGGTGACCACGTTGTACCTGTCGGGCTGCGAGCTCACGAGCGAGGGCATCGAGACGCTGCTCGCGAAGCCGCTGCCGCGGCTGACCAAGCTGTGCCTCACCGGCAACGAGCTCGGCGACGAGGGCGCCGTCGCGATCGCCGCGCAGGCGGCGCGGCTGCCGGCGCTCCAGCACCTCGAAGTTCGCAACATCGCGCTCGGGATGTCGGGGCTGCGCGCGCTCGCCGCTGCCCCGCTGCCGGCGCTGCGCCGCGTGGACGCGCGCAAGAACCAGTTGCCCGAGCTCGCGCCGCGCGATGCACGCGTTCGCGTCGACTGATCCGGCGGTCCGTGCCACGGGCGCACAGCGCCCCCGCCAGACGCGATGATCCCCTCACGACGCGACCCGCGACGGGTGCGCGCACCACACGATGTGGATGGCCGCGAACCCCGTCAGCGCGCACCTGCTCGCGAGCCGCGGGCGCATCATCGAGGCGTGGCGGCAGCGGGTCGCGGGCTTGCCCGAGCTCTCGCGGATCCCGCCGTCAGCGATCGCGGATCACATGCCGGAGTTTCTCGGTGAGCTCGCCGCGGTGCGGGAGCGCTTCATCGGGATCCTCGGCCACGATCTCCGCAACCCGCTGCAGGCGCTGATGCTCGGCACCGAGAACATCCTCGGGACCCCGCACTGCGGCCAGCCGTCGCACGCGCGCCTGGCGGCCGCGATCCGCCGCGGCGGCGATCGGATGACGCGCATGATCACGGACCTCGTCGACTTCGCGCGGGGTCACCTCGGAGGTGGCATCCCGGCGGTGCCGCAGACCTGCGACATGTCTCCGAGCACCCGGGCCGCCAGAGCGGGGTCACGGAGGTACACAACGAGGGCACCGCGATCCCCGTGGAGGCGCTGCCGACGCTCTTCGATCCCTTCCGGCGGGCCGCGCACGCGAAGCGAGGAGGACTCGGGCTCGGGCTCTACATCGTCCGCCAGATCGCGCTCGCCCACGGCGGGATCTGCGACGTCCGCTCGGATGCCGAGTCCGGCACTCGCTTCACGATCACCTGGCCACGCGCACCGCTCGACGAGGTCCCGCGGCCGTACCAGCCGCGCGCCTAGCCTCGCGCGGCCGCCGCCTACGACGGCGCGACGTCGGCGTCGCGAGCGGCGGCATCGACCTGGCGATCCGCGCGCAGCGACTCGCTGTCCCACGCGCCGTCACGGTCGGCGTACACCATCGGGTCCTCGTCGCGCATCAGCCGCTCGGCCTCGTCCATCGCGATCTTGGCGCGCGCGAAGTAGTCCTTGGTGCCCCAGTGCTTGCCGAGCTCCTCGAGCGTGGCTTCCTCGTGATCGCGCCAGCGCCTGGCGAGCCGGTGCGCCGTGTTCGCGCGGAAGCCGACGCCGATCAGCGAGGCGATGCCCGCCTCGTACGCCGAGCTGAACGTCTCGCGGAACACCTTGGAGCAGCCGAGCCTGCGGAGCTCCCAGTAGTGCTGGCGATCGCGCGCGCGGGCGATGATCGGCAGGTGCGGGAAGTGGTGGCGGACGTTCTCCGCGATCCGGGTCGCCTCCTCCTTGTCGTCGACGGCGAGCACGAACAGCTTGGCGCGAGCGCACCCCGCGGCGTGGAGGAGATCGACGCGCGAGGCATCGCCGTAGTAGACCTTGACCCCGAGCCGGCCGACGATCTCGACCATCTGCGGATCGAGATCGAGGATCGTGAGGTCGATGCGGTTCGCGCGCAGGATGCGACCGACCATCTGGCCGAACCGACCGTAGCCGGCGATCACGACCGGCCTGTCGGCATGGACGATCTCGTCCTGCGGCCGCGGTGCCGGCTCGAGCTCGGCGACCGCGGGCATGACGTAGCGCTCGAGCACGATGAAGACCAGCGGCGTCAGCCCCATCGACAGCGCGACGGCCGCGACGAGCGGCGCCGCGAATGCGTCGCTGAACACGCGCTCGGTCACGCCGAACTGCAGGAGCACGAACGCGAACTCGCCGACCTGGGCGAGCGCGAACGCGAGCATCCAGCGCGCCGGCCGATCCAGCGAGAACACGTGGCCGAGGCCCCACAGGATGGCGAGCTTGCCGGCCATCCCCGCGAGCACGATGCCGCCGATCATCAGCGGCTCGTTCGCGATCAGCCCGAAGTTGATCTGGGCGCCGATCGAGATGAAGAACAGCCCGAGGAGCAGCCCCTTGAACGGCTCGATGTCGGTCTCGAGCTCGTGGCGATACTCGCTGTCGGCGAGCACGACGCCGGCGAGGAAGGTGCCGAGCGCCGGCGACAGGCCGATCTGCTGCATGAGCAGCGCGATCCCGACGACGATCAGCAGGGCCGCGGCGGTGAAGGACTCGCGGATCTTCACGGTGGCGAGGAACTGGAACACCGGGCGCACGACGAAGCGACCCGCGAGCACGATCCCGGCGACCGCGCCGAGCAGCATCAGGCCGGTCTGCCAGGCGGGCCGCCCGGCGTCGGCGCCGGCGACGACGGGCGCGGCCATCGCGAGCAGCGGGAACGCGGCCAGGATCGGGATGACCGCGATGTCCTGGAACAGCAGGACGGAGAAGCTCGCCTGGCCGCCGCGGGTCTTGAGCAGGCCGCGCTCCGCGAGCGTCGACAGCACGATCGCGGTCGAGGACATCGCGACGATCATGCCGACCGCGAGCGCCGGCTGCCACGCCACCCCGAGCGCCAGCGCCGCGGCGGCAGCCACGCCCGTCGTGACCACGACCTGCGCGCCCCCGAGACCGAAGATCGGCCGCCGCATCTCCCAGAGCAGCGCGGGGCGCAGCTCGAGCCCGACGAGGAACAGCATCATCACCACGCCGAACTCGGCGAAGTGGCCGACGCCATGATGCTCGTGCCCGACGAAGCCGAGCCCCCAGGGACCGATCAGCACGCCGGCGACCAGGTACCCGAGCACCGCACCGAGGCCGAACCGCTTCGCGATCGGGACGCACACCACCGCGGCGAGCAGGTAGATGAACGCCATCGCGAGGACGCTGTCGGTCACGCGACCTCCCGGGGGCCGACGACGTGCTCGAGCTCGACGGCGAGGTTGTCGAGGCCCTCGGCGCGATCGAGATCGAGCCGGCCGTCGCGGAGGGCGATGATCAGCTGCCGGTAGGCGTCGCGGCGGGTCGCGACGTCGTCATCGCTGACGACCTGGAGCGCGGCGTGCACCGCGAACGGCGCGAGGAAGCGCATGCCGCAGAGGTGCGCGGTCTGGGCCCACGGTGCCAGGAGCTCGCGCACGGTGAACCGGTTGTAGCCATCCTTGCGGTAGGCCATCGCCGGCCCGCCGGTCGAGACCGCGTTGAACGTGGTCTTGCCGCGCAGCCGGGTCCCGCCCACGCCGTACGCCCAGCCGTGCTCGAGCACGAGGTCCTGCCACTCCTTGAGGATCGCCGGCACCGAGTACCAGTAGAACGGGTGCTGGAACACGATGACGTCGTGCTCGACGAGCAGCGCCTGCTCGCGCGCGATGTCGATGGACAGCGTCGGGTACGCCTCGTAGAGGTCGTGCACGGTGACCGACTCGAGATCGCTGATCGCGGAGAGCAGCCGCCGGTTGACCCGGGACCGCTCCAGCACCGGATGTGCGAGGAGCACGAGCACGCGCGGCATGGTCGCGAGTAACGGCCGCGCGACCGGCGGTGTCAACTGGCCGAAGGCGCAGGGGCGAGCGGTCTGCCCCCACGCACGTCCCTGCGATCGCGCCATGACCGTGGTTTGCCGGCGGGCCGACGTGCCCGATCGGCGTTCGCCGGATAGGCTTTGCCCGATGTCCCGTGGGCTGCTCGCCGCCACGCTCCTGGCGGCCACCGCGGGGACCGCGCGCGCCGACGACGCGGGGTCGGCGCCACCGGCCGCCGCACCGGTCACCAC
>JALZOI010000883.1 GCA_030857245.1 Myxococcota bacterium | reverse complement strand
AGCTGCTCGCGCCGGAACACCGCGAGCGCCCGCAGCCGCTCGACCTGCGAGCGCGCGGCGTCGAGCTGCGCGGAGTTGCCGCGGCGCAGCGCGGCGAGGCGGCGCTTCTCGAACTCGCGCCGGGACGACAGGTTGCTGGCCTTCGCGTTCGACTCCGCGCTCTCGAGCTCGGAGATCACGCCCTTCTCCGCCATCTCGGTGTCGATCTCCTTGCGGCGGGTCGCCATCACGACGTCGCCCTCGAGGCTCGCCACCGCGGACTCCTGCGCGAGCCGGGTGCCGTCGAGCTGGGCGACGAGCTGCGCGAGCTCGGCCTCGGCCTGCGCCACGTCACGCTCCGCCTCGAGCGCGGCGAGCTCGGCGTCGGGGTTCTTGAGCTGCACGAGCACGGCATCGGGCGCGACCTCGGCGCCGGGCTGGACCAGCACCTTCTCGACGCGGGCGGCGATCGGGGCCGACGCCCAGCGGAAGTCCGTCGGGATCAGCGTGCCCTGGCCGCGGACCTCGAGGGTCAGCGCGCCGCGCTTCACGGTGCCCACCCACAGCTCGCTGCGTGACACCGCGGGCGCGCGGGTGGCGACCCACCGGATGCCGATCGTGATCGCCGCGAGGGCGAGCACGCCGGCGACGACGAGCACCATGCGGCGCGTCCGCGGCTTCGCGCCGGTGCGCGGCACGTCCATCCGTTCCTGCGTGCGGGGTACGTCCACCATCATTCACTCCTGAGGGCCACGGTCGGCTGCACGCGCGTGGCGCGGCGGATCGGGAGCCAGGTCGCCAGCAGGGCGCTGGCGGCGACCGCGATCGCGACCCCGATCAACATCGCCGGTTGCGCGAGGCGCTCGCCGTAGAACAGCGTGCGGAGCGACGCGCCGAGCAGCTGCTCGAGCGCGATCGAGACCACCACGCCGACGACCACGCCGACCAGCACGAGCGAGCCGGCCTGCCGCAACACCATCCAGCGGACCTGCGAGGGCAGCGCGCCGAGCGCGACCCGCAGGCCGATCTCGTGCGTCCGCTGCGCCACGGTGTGCGACATCACGCCGTAGATGCCGACCGCCGCGAGCAGCAGCGCGAGCACCGCGAAGCAGGTCAGCAGCACGGCGAGGAACCGCGGCCGCGCGACGGCCTCCCACATGACGTCGTCCATCGTGCGGACCTGGAACATCGGCAGCGTCGGATCCAGGTCGGCCAGCCGCGCCTGGACCGCGGGCAGGCCGTCCCGCGGCGGGCCGGCGGTGCGGATCGCGAACCACATGATGCCGTTCGAGCGGGGCGGCGTGTTGAACCGCGCGTACTGGTACAGCGGGATGAACGCCTCGGTGCCGGCCGGCTTGTCGACCCCGTAGCTCACGATGTCCGCCACCACGCCGACGATCGTCTGGGTCGGTGCCTGGTCGCCCTTGGGGCCGGCGCCGGTGAGCCGGACCGTCTTGCCGAGCGGATCCTCGCCGGGGAAGAACGCGTCGGCGAACGTCTCGTTGACGAGGATGACGAGGGGGGCGTCGTAGTCGTCCGAGGGCAGCAGCCGGCGCCCCTCGAGCAGGCGCGCGCCGAACACCTCGAGGCCGCGATCGCCGACGAGCTGCCAGTGGTCGACGTTGAGCGGCCGCATGCCCTCCTGCTGGACCCGGCCCGGGATCGAGAACGAGCTCGCGATGAACTGGCGCGTCGGCGGCAGGCCGTCGAGGAGCGCCACGCCCTGGACGCCGGGGAGCTGTTCCACGCCCTCCTGCGCGCGCCGCCAGAACACGTCGGGCGTCGTGCCGGGATAGGTCTTCTCGGGCAGCTCGATCCCGAACGTCAAAAGATTTTCGGGCTCGAAGCCGACATCGACCTGCTGCAGCTTCATGAAGCTGCGCACCATCACGGTGCAGCCGATCACGAGGACGACGGCGAGCACGATCTCCGCGATCACGAGCATGCGGCGGGTGCGCAGCTGCGCCTTCGAGCCGGTCATCCGGTTGCCGCCGTCCTTGAGCGCGCTGTGCACGTCGGTCTTGCGGGCGTGCAGGATGGGCGCGATGCCGAACAGCAGCGCGGCGCCGATCGCGCACAGCACCGCGAATCCGACGGCGGCACGATCGAGCGAGATCTCGCTCGCGCGGGGTGCGGAGCGGGGGAGGAAGGAGGCGATCGCATCCACGGCCCAGACGGTGGCGAGGATGCCGAAGGCGCCGCCGATCAGCCCGAGCAGCAGGCTCTCGGTCACGAACTGCCGCATCAGGCGCCGCCGGTTCGCACCGAGCGCGTGGCGGATCGCGACCTCCCTGTTGCGGGTCTCGGCGCGCGCGAGCAGCAGGTTGGCGATGTTGACGATCGAGATCAGCAGGACGAGCAGCACGGCGCCCTGGAGCAGCCACAGGGACTTCGAGATCGAGCCGACGAGATCGGCCTGGAAGGGCACCGCGAGCAGCGGGTGGTCCTTCGCGAGCATGTGCTGCTGCGGACCGTCGCCCTTGCCGAGCTCGGTCACGAGGGCGCCGAGCTCGGCACGCATCGACGTGATCGATTCCCCGTCCTCGAGCCGGGCGACCACGCCGAGGCTGTGGCTGCCGCGGCTGGACTTCGCGAGGTCGATGCGCAGCGGTACCCAGGCCTCCATGCGGTCGAGGAAGTCGAAGCCCGGGCCCATGACCCCGATCACGGTCACGGGCATCGCGTCGAGCGTGATCGTCTGGGTGTTAGCGAGCAGGCCGCCTGAGGTTCTGGGGGCTGATTTCGTGCGGGCTGGCTGAGGTGATGTCGCTGCGACGGCCTCGTTGCCGCTGATTGGCGCCGAGCCCGATGGTTGAGGTACACGCGG
>JALZOI010000882.1 GCA_030857245.1 Myxococcota bacterium | reverse complement strand
GCTCGGGACCGGCCCGCACGGCCGTCCCGGCGTCGGTCCGGCGACGAGCGCGAACCCCCAGGGTGCGCCGAACGGTGCGCAGCCCGGGTTCGCGGGGGACGCCAGTGACAAGCCCAAGGTCACCCCGGTCTACAAGAAGTGGTGGTTCTGGGTCGTGGTCGGCGTCAGCGCGTACGTCCTGTACTCGATCGCGAGCGAGGACGACACCTCGCAGTCGCGCAACGGCCTCGAGGGTCGCCTCGATCGCGCGCTGCTGCCGAGCCCTGGCGCGCCGCAAGCCGGTGGCGCGACCCTGATGCGCTGGTAACGTCTGGCGCATGGTTTCACCCGCTGATCTGACGACCGCGAGCCGCCGGCTGCGCGAGCATCCGCTCGACCACGGTGCGTGGCTCGAGGTCGCCGCGCTGCTCGCGGTGCTGGGCAACGAGGACGACGGCGAGCTCGCGTTCGCGGCGATCGGCGAGGGCGCCCGCATCGGTGGCCAGGTCGCGCTGGCGGTCGCGTGTGGCCGCCACCTCGCGGAGCTCGGCAGCGTGCGCGGCCCCGAGCTCGTCGAGCGCGTGATCGAGACGTACGCGGGCAAGAAGCTCAAGGGCGTCACCCCGGCCCCCCCGAGCGAGGCGCCGAGTGCGTCGGCGAGCGCGGGGGCGCCGATCCTCGCCGAGGGGACGGGGACGCCCGTCGAGGAGGCGCGCGCGCTGGTCACCGCGCTCGGTGGCTGGTTGACCTCGCGCAAGGTCGGCAAGGTGCCGGCGGCGCCGCTGCTGTCGGCGCTGACGAAGCCAGGGGCGCGCGCGCTGATCGGCGTGATGACGGCGCGCGCGGTGCCCGCCGGACCGTGATCATCCAGATCGGCGAGGCCGCGACCGCGCTGTACTGGCTCGCGCACGGCACCGTCACGGTCGCGCGCGAGGACGCCGAGCTCGGGGAGCTCCAGTCCGGCGCGTTCTTCGGTGAGATCGCCCTCGTCGGCGGGACGCGGCGCACCGCGCGGGTGACGGCGCGCGATGACGTCTGGCTGCTCGAGATCCCGGCGCGGGCGATCGCCAAGGCGGCCGAGCAGCAGCCCCGCCTCGCCGAGGTGCTCGCGGTCCATGCGCGCGCCCGCCTGCTGGCGAACCTCGTGCGGACCTCGGAGCTGTTCCGCGCCCTCGCCGACGACGATCGCGACGAGCTGCTCGCGAAGCTGACGACCGAGCTCGTCCCCGCCGGCACGACGTTCATCCACGAGGGCGTGGTCAACGAGCACCTGTGGGTCGTGGTGTCGGGGCGCTGCCAGGTGAAGAGCGGGGGTGCGGAGATCGCCGAGCTCGGTGCCGGGGCGGCGGTCGGCGAGATCTCGCTCGTCAGCGGCTCGCCCGCGGTCGCCGACGTCATCGCGCTCGAGCCCGCCGTGCTGCTGCGGCTGTCACGCGCGGACTTCGATGTGGTGGCCTCCAAGCACCCGGCGCTGCTCGCCGAGGTCGAGAAGCTCGTGGTCGCCCGCGAGACCGCAAACCGGGCGCTGTTCCAAGACGCCTCGGATCTGATCGTATAAAGATCGCGCCATGCGGTGCGTCTCGTTCGTCGTCGGGGTCGCGGTGTTGCTGGTCGTCGCCGGCTGCGGCGCCGGCTGCGGCGATGGGTGCGTCGATCAGGGTCCCGGCCCCGAGCCCAAGGTCGCGCCCGGCTACGAGCGCGAGCACCTGCTGACCGAGGTGCCGGCGGGCGTCGATCGGTTCGACGTCCAGCTCGCCGACGCCGTCATCTACCTCGGCAACAAGGTCGACAAGCCGCGGCTGGCGCCCGGCCAGACCGTGACGATCACGCACTACTGGAAGGTCGTGCGGCCTCCCGGCAAGCAGTGGCGGCCGTTCGCGCTGGTGCGCGGCCCCGCCGGCACCGCCGATTTCATGAACCTCGAGCCGACGGACATGCAGCGCGTGCACCCCACCGCGGAGTGGAAGGCGGGCGAGATCATCGAGGACGTCCAGACCTTCACGATGCGGCCGGACTGGCGCTCGCCGTCGGCGACCGTGCTCGTCGGGCTGATCGAGGTCGGTCGCCACGGCACGCTCGATCGGATGGCCGTGCAGGGCGAGCGCACCGCCGACCGCGCGATCGTCGCGGCGCAACTCGACATCGATCTGTCGCGCGCGCCGCCGCCCCCGGGCAGCGTGCACATCCCGCGCGCGCAGGGCGCGATCGTGATCGATGGCGTCGGCACCGATCCGGGCTGGGCGAACGCGACGACGTCACCGGACTTCACCACGGCGGAGGGCAGCCCCGAGCCCGTCGGCAAGGCGACCGCGAAGCTCGTGTGGGACGACCACTACCTCTACGTGTTCGCGACGATCACCGACACCGACGTGTTCAGCCCGTACAAGCAGCAGGACGATCCGCTGTGGAAGGCGGACTGCATCGAGATCTTCATCGACGCCGACGGCAACCGCCGCGGCTACGTCGAGCTCCAGGTCAATCCGAACAACGCGACGTTCGATTCGTGGTTCGCGGGGCCGCGCGGTCCGGCGGGTGACGAGGCGTGGGACAGCGGGATGCTGAGCGCGGTCACGATGCGCGGGACCCCCGACGTCGCCGGCGATGCCGACCAGGGCTGGGACGTCGAGCTCGCGATCCCGTGGGCCGCGGTCAAGGGCAACGACCCCGCGATGGCGATCGGCACGCCGCCGCGGATCGGCGAGCGCTGGAAGCTCAACGTCGTGCGCGTCGACAAGCGCAGCGGGAGCGAGGCGCCGTCGGCGTCGTCGTGGAACCGGATCACGTACCGCGACTTCCACGCGCTCGATCGCATGCTCTCGGCGGTGTTCGCGGATGCCACCGGCT
>JALZOI010000881.1 GCA_030857245.1 Myxococcota bacterium | reverse complement strand
GCGCACCCGACGCCCGACATCCGGTCGTCCGTCGAGGTCGCACCGCCGCTCGCGGCGATCGCGCCGTCGCGCGACGACGTCACCGCGGATCTGGCCGCCGAGCCCGCGCGGATCACCGGCTCGTACGCCGACGTCGCCGCCGAGCTGGTCGTGCTCGCTCGCGAGGTCCGCCCGCAGTGGACCGACGACCAGCGCTTCGCCTTCGACGCCCGGTTGACCGAGCTGCAGGGCTCGGTCGATCGCGCCGCCGACGGTCGCCCGCGCCAGCGCGCCTGGCGCGAGCTCATCCGCTACGTGCAGGGTGCGATCATCCGCGATGACGTCGCGCTCGCGAGCGGAGGCCCGCGATGACGCGGCTCGCACTCGCCGGGATCCTCGGGCTGCTCGCGACGGGGTCGCCGCAGGTCGCGGCCGCCGATCCGGTCGCCGTGCCCGCGACGATCGTCGAGCGGGCGCGGCTCGAGATCCAGCCGGCCGGCCGCTCGTTCAAGCAGATCACGATCGACAACCCGCTCGGCGACGTCCGCGTCGAGGGCTACGACGGCACCTCGATCCTGATCGAGACCCGCAAGTCTGGCCCCAATGACGAGGCGCTCGATCGGCTGCGGATCTCGCTCGTGCCGAATCCCGACGGCACGGTGCGCATCAAGACCACGGCCGACGGTGGTCGCGAGGTCCAGCCGCTGTCGCGAGCGGCGGTGCGCATCGATCTGCTCGTGCGCGCGCCGCGGGATGCGCGGGTCGAGGCCACGTCGAGCAGCGGCACGCTCGAGGTGCTCAACATGGATGCCGGCGGTGATCTCGACACCAGCTCCGGTCGGATCTCGGTGAAGAACGTCGCGGGCGAGCTGTCGACGCACAGCGTGTCGGGCGCGACCTCGCTCTCCCAGGTCTTCGGATCGGTCGACGCGCAGACGCTGTCGTCGAACCTCGATCTCGATTCGATCGGCGGCGAGCGCCTCGTCGCGTCGGTGAACCGCGGCACGATCGCGGGGCGCCGCGTGCGATCGCGGATCGTCGAGCTCACCACCGTCGATGGCAACATCGTGCTCGAGGCAGAGTCGTCGCTGCGCGGCCGGCTCGTGGTGTCGAGCCTGAAGGGCAACATCGACGTCCGGCTGCGGCGCAATGGCGTGCTCCTGGTGCGCGGTCGCGGCACCAAGGTGAACCTCGGAGCGACGATGCAGACCCGGTCCGATGGCTGGGTCGAGACCCAGCTCGGGCAGCTCGTCGCCGGTGTCACGCCCGCACTCGTCGAGCTGCGGTCACGCCACGGCATGGTTCAGTTCGCGATCATCGAATAGCGCGATCTCGTCGCACGAGCGCGCTGCGCGATGGCCGCCCCTCGCAAAGCGGGGTAGGCTGGATCGCATGGACGAAGCCGTTCCGGCGCGTGTACGCGAGTACGCCGACCAGGCGGTGACGTACGTCCGCCGTTCACTCGGCATCACCCTGGAGTACGACAGCAACACGCTGCCGCTGCTCGACCATTACCTGCGCTCGATCGAGCCCGGGCTCGGGGAGGGCCAGGCCGATACCGTGAAGCTCGTGGTCGCGACCTCCGGCGCCTACTTCGGCGAGGTCGTGCGCCGCCGGCTGGGCGGCCGGTGGGAGCTCGGCACCGAGGAGGCGGAGTGGCGGGTCGTGCTGCCGACCGGGCTCAACTTCTCGCCAGCCGGCTTCGTCGCCGCCGCGATCGCGCAGGCGGACCTCGACGATCTGGACTCCGAGTTCGACGCGCCGCCGCGCATGCGGCCGTACGTCCAGCAGGCGCTCCAGCGGATGGGCGAGGTCTCGATCGAGGAGTACTACTCGCTGTGCGGCCGGCTCGACACGCTCGAGCACGTGCACGAGGTGCTGGTCGCGGTCGCCGCGCAGATGATGGGCAACGCCGTTGATCTCGATGACGAGCTCCCCGAAAGCAGCGCCGACGCGGCACCGGATCGGGCTCCCGACACCGCGACCGACGAGCCGAGCGGCCCGCTGAACTGACCGACGGGCGCACAGTACCCTTGAGGGTCCGGCAGGTCCGCGATATGCCTGTCGGATGGCTCGGGGGACCACGCGCTCACCATCGCAGCACGCCTATCGTGGCTCTCTCGGGAAGACGCAGACCTCGACGGTCCACGTCGCGGGGCCGCGCGGGGCGCTGATCGCCGCGCAGGTCTACACCACGATCGACGCGGTGTCGGATCCCGAGCTTGTCGAGCGGCTCCACAGCGACGATCCGGGGCGCGCTCTCAACGTGGTGCGCTTCGATGGGGGCGAGCCGGTCCGCGTCGCGGTGCCCGTCCTCTATCACGACCCCGCCGCCGAGCTGCTCGTGCTGGTCCTCGGTGACGCGCACCGCCACCTCGAGATCGAGGAGCGGATCCGCGTGTTCGAGCGGTTGCGCGGCGACGACTCGGCGGTGCCGACCTACGTCAAGGAGTTCGCGGTCGTGTACGGCGCGGCCGGGCTGCGCAGCTACCTCGAGCAACAGGCGCAGGCCGCGCTCGAGCAGGCCCGCGCGCACGAGTCGACGCGCGATGCCGACAAGCGGCGCAGCGAGCTGGCCCAGCGCGAGGCCGAGCTCGAGAAGGCGCGCTCCGAGCACGACAAGCGCACCCGCGATCACGAACGCCGCGCGATCGAGCTCGATGTCGCGAAGGCCGCGCTGGCCAGCCAGACCGCCGAGGTCGAGCGCGCCCGCGCCGAGATCGGGCGCGAGCGGACCGAGCTCGACCGGCTGCGTAGCGAGGCACGCAACCGGGTGATCGCCGCGGCCCAGCAGCCGTCGCCATCCGCGCCATCGCCGCCGGAGGCGCCATCGCCACCAGCGGCACC
>JALZOI010000256.1 GCA_030857245.1 Myxococcota bacterium | reverse complement strand
GCCACGGTGTGCGCGGTCGCGACCGGCTCCGATCCCGCGGATCGCCTCGCCGCGGCCGACGCGGTGTTCGCGTCGATGGCCGAGTTGCCGGCGTGGCACGCGGCCCGCTACGGCTGACCGTCACAGGTGCGGGCGCGCCGACAGGCTCGCCGGCTCCGTGATCCCGACGTTCGCGAAGCCCGCCTTGACGGCGACGTCCATCGTCGCGATCAGCGTCTGGTAGGCGATCGGCGTGGCCGCCGTCGACGCCGCCGCGATCTCGATCGCGGTCTGGTCGACGAAGAACGCCGACGCCTTGTGGACCTTGAGCCGCTCCTCGAGCTTCGCCCAGTCGTGCCCGGTCGCGAGCTTCGGGATCTGCTCGAAGTCGTTGACCCGCGACACGCCGATCCAGATCACGTCCGCCTCGACGAGCACCGACAGCTTCGGGGCGAGGCACGCCGGGTCGCGGTCGCACTCGTCACCTTCGCGCGCCTGCCCCGCGGGCTGCATCGGCAGCTGCGCGGTGTTCACCCACACGGCCGTGACCAGCAGGAACGCGGTCAGACAGCTCATCAGGTCGATGAACGGAACGACGTTGAGCTCCACGTTGCGCGAGGTGCCGGTGCCGCCGGTGTCGAGGTGCGCCATGCCTCGGTGACACCCGGCTGCCACGGCGGGTTGCATCGGCGGGCGGCCGCGCGCGCGACCGGATGGGCGGCGCGGAGGATCCGACCCGGTCCGGAACCGACCTGGCGGCCGTGCTGCAGGCGACCGAGCCTGTGGCGTCGGCAAGAGGTCCTCACTATGGTTCGGTCCATGTCCGAGCCCGAACCGAAAGCTGCGGAGAAGCCATCCCTGGGTGGGCGTCTGCTCGATCTGATCGAGCGGGCCGGGAACCGCCTCCCCGATCCGGCGCTGCTGTTCGTGTACGCGCTCATGATGGTGTGGCTCGTCTCGGCGCTGCTCGACGGCACGAGCTTCGAGGTGATGAGCAAGGACGGCCCGGTCCCGAGGACCGTGGAGAGCCAGGTCACCGGCACCGCCCTCGCGCAGTTCCTCGCGGACATGCTCAAGACGTTCACCAGCTTTCATCCGCTCGGCGTCGTGCTCGTCGCGCTGCTCGGAGTCGGCGTCGCCGAATCCAGCGGCTTCATCAACGCGGGGCTCAAGGGCCTGCTGTCCTTCACGCCGCGCAAGCTGCTGACGCCGATGGTGATCTTCGTCGCGGCGATCAGCCACACCGCCGCCGACGCCGGCTACGTGCTCGTGATCCCGCTCGGCGCCGTGATCTTCTACGCCGCGGGGCGCCACCCGCTCGCGGGGATCGCGGCGGCGTTCGCGGGCGTCTCCGGCGGGTTCAGCGCGAATCCGATCCCGTCGGGCATCGATCCACTGCTCGCGGGCCTGACCCAGGAGGCTGCCGCGCTGATCAATCCCGAGCGCCTGGTCAACCCGCTCTCGAACTGGACCTTCACCGCCGCCTCGACGCTCCTGATCGTGCTCGTCGGCTGGTTCATCACGGATCGGATCGTCGAGCCGCGCCTGCGCAAGTCCCCGGTGGATGGCGACGTCGACGACCTGCCGAAGTTCGACCCGATGACGCCCGCCCAGCGCCGCGGCCTCCTCGCGGGCGGGGCTGCGATGCTGGTCGGCATCGGCGTGCTGGTCCTGCTGGTCCTGCCCGCCGGCTCGGCGCTGCGCGCGCCGAACGGGACCGTCACCGACTTCAAGGCCCCGCTGATGCAGTCGATCGTGCCGCTGATCTTTCTGTTGTTCCTGATCCCCGGCATCGTGCACGGCTTCGTCTCCGGCACGTTCCAGAGCCACCGCGACGTGGTGAAGGCCATGGCCAAGGCGATGAGCTCGATGGGCTACTACCTGGTGATGGCGTTCTTCGCCTCGCTGTTCATCTACGCGTTCAACAAGAGCAACCTCGGAGCCTTGCTCGCCGTGAAGGGCGCCAGCGCGCTGCAGGCCGCGAACTTGCCGGGGCCCGTGACCATCGTCGGGATCATCCTGCTGTGTGCCATGGTCAACCTCCTGATCGGATCCGCGAGCGCGAAGTGGGCACTGCTCGCGCCGATCTTCGTGCCGATGCTGATGCAGCTGGGGATCTCGCCCGAGCTCACCCAGGCGGCGTATCGCGTCGGCGACTCGACCACGAACATCGTGACCCCGCTGATGCCGTACTTTCCCCTCGTCGTCGCGTTCTCGCAGCGGTACGTCAAGCGCACGGGCATCGGCACGCTGACGTCGATCATGCTGCCGTACTCGCTGACCTTCCTGGTGCTCTGGACCGCGTTCCTGCTCGGCTTCTGGGCGCTCGGGATCCCGCTCGGGATCGCGGGCGGGTACACCTATCCCTGACGCCGAGCGAGCCTCCGCGGTACTAGCGTGGCGCCGGCTGGCCCGGCTGCGCGTCGTCCGCGAGTCGGATGGTCACCCGCCGGTCGCGTGGCCAGCCTAGCGGATCGATGGCCTCCGCCCCCTGCTCGCCCCTCGAGAGGGTTTCGGTGCGCGCCTGCTTGATGCCCTGCTGCTGGAGGTACTGGGCGACGGACTCGGCGCGGTTCATCCCGAGCTGCTTGTTCGCCGCGTCCGTTCCCACGGGATCGGTCCGCCCGACCACCCGCAGCTCCATGCCCTTGGCGGCGCCGGTCGTCGCGCACTGCGCGATCCTGTCGAGTCGCTCCTTCGCTTCCGGCTGCAAGCTCGCGGAGTCGTAGTTGAAGAACACGTCGTTCCGCTCGAGCCCGCACAGGCTCGTGAGCCTGGGGTCGACGTCGACGCGCGTGACGGTGATGATCGCGAGACCGGGATCCGTCGCTTGCTGCTGCCCGGTCCCCGCGGCCTCGCCGGGTGCGGCGGGCTCGGCGGTCGGCGGCGGCTCGGCAACGCGCGACGGGGTGCCCTCCATCGGCTTGGGCGCCATCGTCGTGGTTGGGACTTCCTGCTCGCGCTCACTCCGGCAACCCATGCCCGCGGTGAGGAGCAACGCGACAGAGATTCCTGCAGTCGGGATGCGATGCGCTTTCATGATCCACCGTTCACGCACGTCACGTTCCGGATCCGCGCGCGTCACGGGTTCGCGTGGGCTCGTACCGGCGCGGTGCCGCCACGCTGCGCCATCGCCGCCCGCACGGCGGAGATGTTCGGATCGGGTTCGTGGCGCCTTCGGCCCGATCACCCAGTGCACGCGCGCTAGCTCGTGACGATGGCGAGCAGCCGATCGGCATCGACCTGATCACCGACGGCGACGTGGATCGCGCGGACGATGCCCGCGGCCTGCGCTCGCACGGTGTGCTCCATCTTCATCGCCTCGAGCACGACGAGGGCCGCCCCCTGCGCGACCTCCTGATCGGCGGTCACGAGGACCTTGACCACCTTGCCGGGCATCGGTGCGGTCAGCCCGCCCGCCACGATGCGCGACGCGAGCTCGGGGAACCGCGGCTCCTCGGTGAACGCGAACAGCGTGCCCTCGGCGAGCACCCACGCGCGCTGGCCCGCCCGCGCGACGCGCACGCTGCGGCGCAGCCCGCCGTGCTCGACGAACCACACACGATCGCCGTCGCTACCGAACCGCGCCACCCGCATGGTCTTGCCGCCGAGCGTGAGCTCGACGGCGTCGTCGCCGGTGCCTCGCGCGCCGATCACCCGATACGCGAGCGGGACGTCGGCGTCGCCGAGCTTGTAGGTGACGGTCTGGTCCGCGAACGGGACGTTGCGCCACCCCGCCGGGGCGAGCGCGCTCGGCGAGCGGCGCGCCGCGATGCCGTGGAGCGTCAGCGCGACCGCGGCGACCCGCACGCGGTCGAGCCCGGGCGTGCGGCCCGCGAGCTCGCCGGCGTGGGTGTCGAGGAAGTGGGTGTCGAGCTCGCCGGCGAGGAACGCGGGATGGGCGAGGATGCGCGCGAGCTGCTCGCGGTTGGTGACGAGCCCGGGCAGCCAGCTCTCCTCGAGCGCGCGCCGGAGCACCTGCGCGGCATCGCGCCGGTTCGGCGCGTGCGCGATCAGCTTGCCGAGCATCGAGTCGTAGTGGATGCCGATCTCGCTGCCCGCGGTGATGCCGAGGTCGGCGCGCACCGTGGGCGGGATGTCGACGGCGTGGAGCGTGCCGGTGGTCGGCAGGTAGTCGCGATCGGGATCCTCCGCGCACAGCCGGACCTCGATCGCCCAGCCGCGCTGGGGCGGCGCGACGTCGTAGCCGAGGTGCTCGCCACGCGCGATCCGGATCTGCTCGCGGACGAGATCGAGCCCGGTGGTCAGCTCGGTCACCGGATGCTCGACCTGGAGCCGCGTGTTGACCTCGAGGAAGAAGAACTCGCCGGCGGGCGTCGTGATGAACTCGACCGTGCCCGCGCCGACGTAGCCCACGGCCTTGCCGAGCCGCACCGCCGCCTCCCCCATTGCCGCGCGCCGTGCAGGGTCGAGCGCGGGCGACGGCGCCTCCTCGACGACCTTCTGGTGCCGCCGCTGGATCGAGCACTCGCGCTCCCAGAGGTGGACGACGGAGCCGTGGGTGTCGCCGAGGATCTGGATCTCGATGTGGCGCGGCCGCTCGACGTAGCGCTCGAGCAGCAGCGTGTCGTCGCCGAACGCGGAGCCGGCCTCACCGCGCGCGCGCTCGATGGCCTCGGCGAGCTCGGCCTCGCGGCGGACGATCCGCATGCCCTTGCCGCCACCGCCCGCGCTCGCCTTGACGAGCAGCGGGAAGCCGACCTGCGCGGCCTCGGCCAGCAGCCGCGGCGTGCTCTGATCGTCACCGTCGTAGCCCGGCACCGTCGCGACGCCGGCGGCGCGAGCGATCCGCTTCGCCGCCTGCTTGCTGCCGAGCTTGCCGATCACCGCGGCCGGCGGACCGATGAACACGAGCTCGGCGTCGACGACCGCCTCCGCGAAGCCGGCGTGCTCGCTGAGGAAGCCATAGCCCGGGTGGATCGCGTGCGCGCCGGTCTGCCGCGCGGCGTCGAGCAGCGCGTTGATCACGAGATACGACGCGCGCGCGGGCGCCGGCCCGATCCTCACGGCCTCGTCCGCAAACCGGACGAACGGCGCATCGGCATCGGCGTCCGAGTACACCGCGACGGTCGCGATGCCCATCGCGCGACACGTGCGCATCACCCGCAGCGCGATCTCGCCGCGGTTCGCGATCAGGATCTTGTCGATGGCTCGCACGGGCGGCAACGCTACCTCAGATCCCGTCGCGCCACCGGCGCTCGCTGCGCCCGAGATCGTGAGCTCGGGACCGTGCGGCGGTGTGCGAACGAGCCATCGCGCGCGGTCGCACGCGATCTCACGCAGGCATGACGTGCACGAGCCGCCGCGCTGGTTGCTGCGGATCGCGGGGCAGCCCACGGTAGCGGCATGACCACCGTCACCGTGATGCAGAAGCTCGAGCAAGGCGTCGCCGCCGGCACCCTCGCGACGATCCCGATGACCGTCGTGATGGTCGCGGCGCAGCACCTCGGGCTGCTCGGCAAGGCACCGCCGGCCAAGATCACCGATGCCATCCTCGACAAGGCCAACGTCTCGGCGCCTCCATCGGAGCGCCGGCTGCTGACCTCGCTCGCGCACTTCGGCTTCGGCGCGGCGAGCGGCGCGCTGTACTCGCTGCTGCGGCCCGGGCGACCGTCGTACGGGCGGGCCGCCGTCGAGGGCATGGCCTTCGGCACCGCGGTGTGGGGCGCGAGCTACGCCGGCTGGCTCCCCGCGCTCGGGATCATGCCGCCGCCGACCGCGGACCGCAAAGACCGCCAGCTCACGATGGTGATCGCGCACTGGGTGTTCGGCGCCGCCGTCGGGCTGCTGGTCGCCGCCCGCCGGCGCTGAGCCTCAGAACCCGAAGTTGAGCAGCACGAGCTGCTGCGTCGCCGCGAAGGTCAGCGCCTCGGCGTACGCGCGCAGGCTGGCCTTGCACGCCGCCGGATCGGACTCGCCCATCATCTGCTCGTGGAGCTTGTTGATCTCACCGAGGTGCTTGGCTTCGAGCTCGGCAAGCGACGCCGTCCGCCAGCGCTCCCACGCCGCGTCGTCGAGCATCCCGTCGGTGCCGAGGTACTGGATCGTCACCCGCACCGCGTCCGAGCAGTAGTTGCGGTCGCCCACCCACGTCTTCGTCGCGGTCGCGAGGAGGGCGAGGGTGTACGCCGGCTCGAGGCCCCGTGCCATCGCGGCCTGCACGGCCTTGGCCTCGGGTTCGCGCAGCGCAAATAGCCCCATCTGCGGCTTCACGTTGTTGCCGCCGATGACGAGCTTGTTGATGTTCTGCGCCGCGGGCACGTCCGCGGTAGCCACCGCGACGCCACGCTCGCCGACCGCGAGCTTCGGCCCTCCGTCCGGCGTCGCGCCTCAGTGAGCGGGAGAGATTGGGCCGCCAAGCGCGCCAAGAGCGCCAAGGAAGGGGTGAAGGACCAGGGGCGCACCCACCGACTTTTCTTCTCTTCGGATCCTTGGCGTCCCTTGGCGGCCATGGCGGCCAATCTCCGGGGGCTCAGTGGCGGAACACGCCCCAGCTCGTCGTCCCGGCGAACGGCTTCGAGTACGCGGCCGACAGCGAGATCGCGACCACCGTGCGGGTGTCCCGCGGGTCGATGATGCCGTCGTCCCACAGCCGCGCCGTCGCGAAGTACGGGTCGCTCTCCTTGTCGATCATGCCCTCGGTCATCGCCTTCATCACGCCGAGCTTCTGCTCGTCGACGGCCTCGCCGCGCTTGGCGGCGGCGTCGCGCTGGATGATGTCGAGCACGCCCGCGAGCTGCTTGCCGCCCATCACCGCGATGCGGTGGTTGGGCCACGTGAACAGGAAGCGCGGCGCGTACGCGCGACCGCACATCGCGTAGTTGCCGGCGCCGTAGCTCGCGCCGGTCATGATCGTGATCGCCGGGACCGTCGAGTTCGAGACGGCGTTGATGAGCTTCGCGCCGTGCTTGATGATGCCTTCCTGCTCGACCTGCTTGCCGACCATGAAGCCGGTGATGTTCTGCAGGAACAGCAGGGGGATGTCGCTCTGGTTGCACAGCTCGATGAACTGCGCGCCCTTCTGCGCGCTCTGCGAGAGCAGCACGCCGTTGTTCGCGAGGATGCCGACCGGGAAGCCGTGGAGGTGCGCCCAGCCGCAGACCAGCGTCGAGCCATAGAGCGGCTTGAACTCGGAGAACCGGGAACCGTCGACGATCCGCGCGATCACCTCGCGCGCGTCGAACTGCACCTTGATGTCGGGGGACGCGATGCCGAGCAGCTCCTCGGGATCGTGGCGCGGCGGCTCGACCGGGCGCGGCAGCGGCTCGGCGCCCTTGCGCCAGTCGAGGTGGGCCACGATCTCGCGGCCGAGCCGGATCGCGTCGTGCTCGTCGCGGGCGAGGTAGTCGGAGACGCCCGAGATCCGCGAGTGCATCTCGGCGCCGCCGAGCTCCTCGTGGTTGGTGTCCTCGCCGATCGCCATCTTCACGAGCGGCGGGCCGGCGAGGTAGACCTGCGCCTGCTTCTCGACCATCACCACGTAGTCCGACAGCCCCGGGAAGTAGGCGCCGCCGGCGGTCGAGCTGCCGAACACGAGGCAGATCGTCGGGATCCGCGCCTCCGAGCGCTGCGTGAGATCGCGGAAGCCGCGGCCGCCCGGCACGAAGATCTTCGACTGGTTCGGCAGGTCCGCGCCCGCTGACTCGATCATCGAGATCGAGGGCAGCCGGTTGTGGAGCGCGACATCCGAGAGCCGGCCGGCTTTCCACGCGGTCAGCTCGCTGATCGCGCCGCCCTTGACGGTCGACTCGCTCGCGGTGATCAGGCACTCGACGTTGGAGACCCGGCCGATGCCACCGACGAGGCTCGCTCCCGGCTGGTGGCCCGGGACGTCCCTGCCGGCGAGCGGGCACAGCTCGAGAAAGTACGAGTCACGATCGAGCAGCAGCTCGACGCGCTCCCGCGGGAGCAGCTTGCCGGCGGCCTTGTGGCGGCTCGTGTACTTCTCGCCGCCGCCCACCGTCGCCTCGACGAGCGCGGCGCGGAGCTTGGCGACCGCCGCCCCGTTCGCCTCGGCATTGCCGCGGAACTCCTCGCTCCTCGGGTCGACGCGACTCGCGATCACCGGGTAGCGCTGTACGTCGTCCACGCTGGAGGTATCGCACGAACCCGACCCGTCGCGTGCCAGCGTGAGCACCCGGGCGCATCCGTGAGGACGCCGCTCACGAGCGCTCCGTGATTTCGCGCGCAGCACCCGGCCGGGGTAGGTTCCGCGCATGGCGAACGTCATCGAAGAGGCGAAGTCCGGACGTGCGAGCTGCCGCACGTGCAAGAAGACCATCGCGAAGGGCGAGCTCCGGCTGGGGGTCGAGGCATCGAACCAGTTCAGCGACACGCCGAGCCTGCAGTGGCACCACGTGCTGTGCGGGGCCGGCAAGCTCCCGGTCGAGCTCAAGGAAGCGCTCGACAGCTACGTCGGCGACGTCCCGAACCGGGCCGAGCTCGACGTCGCGATGGCCGACGCGATCAAGAAGGGCGGCGCCAAGCCGGCCGGGTTCCCGTACGTCGATCGCGCGCCGACGGGCCGCGCGAAGTGCATGCAGTGCTCCGAGCCGATCGAGAAGCAGTCGCTGCGGGTCGCCGTCGAGCGCGAGCTCGAGACCGGCTCGTTCCAGACCCGCGGCGCCGGCTACCTGCACCCGAAGTGCGTCGCCGAGAACCTCGAGAACATCGGCGGCTCGCCCGAGGAGCTGATCGAGGGCCTGCGCAAGAACTCGCGCCTGCCCGCGGAGGACCTCGACAGCGTCATCGGCGAGCTCGGCGCCTGAGCCGGCGGAGCTTGGCCGCCAAGGCCGCCAACGGACGCCAAGGATCCGAAGAGAAGAAAGGTCGGTGGGTGCGCCCCCCTGGTCCTTGAAGTTTTGTTGGCGTTCTTGGCGCTCCTGGCGGCCAAGCTCTCCCGCCCCTGAGCGGCCGCGGAAGTTTGCCCTGGCGCGCGCCCCGGGTGACCATCGCGCCGTGCGGTCGCTCGTCCTGCTCGCGCTGCTGTCCACGCCTGCCCTCGCGGGCTCGCACACCGTGCAGCGCGGCGAGACCGTCGAGCACGTCGCGCGCTCGTATCACTGCAGCGTCGAGTCGGTGCTCCGCGCGAACCGCCTGAAGACCACGCTCGTCAAGGCCGGCACCGTCCTCGCGATCCCGACGTGCACGCTACGGACGCGCGCCCGCACCCGCGAGCGCGTCCGCCCGGCGCCGCGCGACGACACTGATCGGGCGCGGCAGGCCCTCGCCGTCGTCGACGGCACGAC
>JALZOI010000880.1 GCA_030857245.1 Myxococcota bacterium | reverse complement strand
GCCTCGCGGTGCCCGCCGTCGCGCTCGACGCCGCGATCGTGCCGGCCGTCGTGCCCCCCGACGCCGCGCCCCAGCTCGCCGATAGCCGGCTCGTGATCGTCAATGACACCTGGTGCGAGGTCACGATCGACGGCGTGGCGCGCGGCAAGATCGTGCAGCGCAAGGAGCTCGTCGTGACCGCCGGCAGGCACGCCGTGATCTGCGAGCAGCCGAACATCGCGGGCCATCGCTGGGTGCGCGAGGTCGAGGTGGCGCCGGGTGCGAGCCTCACGGTCCAGGGCTCGATGCTGGCGCTGGTCGACGTCACGATCGCGATCGGTGACGTCACGATCGATGGCATCGGCTATTCCCGCGGGGTCCGGGCGCGGCTCAAGCCGGGGCGCTACCAGGCCTCGGTGGGCGGGCGCTCCGGGTGGCTCGATATCCCACGCGTCGCCCGCTGCCAGGTCCGCGAGGACGCCGGCCGGCTGGTCTGCGATCCCTGAGGCCGGTCCCGCGGCGGACCCCTCAGACCTGACATCGGTGTCGCGATCATTCCCCCGTCTTCGACGGTATGGTTGCTGAATCGCCGACTTGCGGGTGGCAAGATGGTTGCACGAGGGTCCTGGGTGCGAGCAGCCGTCCTACTTGCGGGTGTGGTGTCGAGCGGCTGCTTCTACGTCGACACCATCAACCAGCGGCCCTCGCTCGACATCCGGGCGGCGTCGAGTGATCCGATCTATCGCGGGGACACCGTCACGCTCGAGGCGGTGATCGTCGACCCCGAAGGCCACGCGGTCGAGCCGCGGTGGGCGGTGTACGCCTGCACCGATGCCAGCTCGTTCGCCGACTGCGACGCCGCGCCGTTCTTCACCGGCACCGAGGTCGATGCGGTGTTCACGGTGCCGACGCTGCGCGCCGATCCCGATGGCGCCGGGCCCGCCGAGCCGGTCGCCGTCCGCTCGCTGCGCGCGGTGCTCGAGGCGCGCGACGCGTACGGCGCGACCGCGAAGCCGACCGGTCAGCTCGTGCTCGCGGTGCTCGATCGCTCGCCCGACCTGACGCTCAGCAAGCGCAGCCGCTACGAGTTCGTCGTCGGCACGCCGGTCGAGCTGTTCGCGGAGTACGGCGATGGCGACGACGCCCTCGACGCGCTCACGATCGACTGGCAGGCGTTCTCGCCGAGTCAGGTGATGATCTCGCTCGACGATCTCGCTGTCCCGCAGGATCCGGACGATCCCGCGCATCGCCAGGCCGGCAAGCGCCTGATCCCGAACGCGCTCGGTGACTGGCTGATCCGCGTGACGGTGACCGACCCCCAGGGCAACGCGACGGCGAAGGAGATCCCGGTCACCGTCGTCGCGGATCGCGCGCCGTGCATCGCCCAGACGACCCCGGAGGTGCCGCCCGCCGGCGCGGTGCTGCCGGTGTTCGAGCCGACGCTGTTCCAGGTGCCGATCGTGTCGGATGATCTCGATGGCTACCCGCTGAGCGCGACCGGCGATCCCATCCTGAGACCGTCGAAGTTCGTGTGGTCGATCAAGCCACCGGGCGGCGCGCGCCAGGTGATCGGCGGCAGCCCGGGCAGCACGCTGCTGTTCGACCCCGCCACGTTCACCCCCGGCGCACTCGTCGAGGTCCGCGTCGAGATCTACGATCGCAAGGACACGCCGATCACGTGCGCCGATGCGGACCCGACGTGCTCGGTGATCTCGACGATGTGCATCCAGCGGCAGACCTGGCGCGTGGAGGCTCGGTGATCCACGGCCGGAGCGGGCGCAGCTTCGCGGTCGGGATCGCGCTCGCCCTGGCGTGCGGCGGGCTCGCCGCGTGCGCGGATCAGAGCGGCAGCGGCGACGACGCGCCGATCGGCGACGCCGGTACCGACGCACTCCCCGGCTGCGGCGTCTTCCTGACGTTCGATCCGCCGGTCGTGCTCGCCGGCCCCGCGAATGAGGTGCGCGCGATCGCGAACGTCAGCGGAGCGCCCGGCGTGCTGACGTACACCTGGCAGGTCAAGCGCGGCGGCGCCGACGTCGCGTTCGCCCTCGCGCAGGCCGATGGCTCCGCGGTGACGTTCGCGGCGCCCACCGGCGGGCCGTACAGCGTGATGGTCGCGGTCGATGCGCCGGGTGCGTTCTGCCCGACGGCGCAGGGCACCATCAACGTCGGCGTGCCGGGCAGCAACGTCAGCCAGGTCCGGCTGCGCGTCATCCCGCCACCGACCGTGACGGCGCCGCCGCTGGAGAAGCTCGTGCTGGTCAACGGCGGCGCGAGCTTCTCGCTCGGCATCGTCGCCGTCGATCCCGGCGTCGTCGCGACGGGTCACGTCCGCATGGACGCGACCGGCGTCCCGGCGTACCTCCGGTTCATCCCGCTCGGCGGCCGCGACGCCTACGTCGAGACCTTCGCCGCCGCGGACGGTGCGTTCGCGGCGCGCGTCCACAACCAGCTCCACGACGTGCTGATCGTGCCGAGCGTGCCAGGCGTCGCGCCTCGCCTCGTGACCGGGTGGACGCCGGGGACGGCCGTCCTCGCCGTCGATGCCGGCGTCGCCGTCACCGGCACCGTCACCGCCCCGAAAGGAGGGCCGGTCGCGCATGCGAAGGTGCAGCTGACGACCGGCGGCGTGCCGTCGACGTTGACGACCACCGACAGCAGCGGCGCGTTCAGCGTGCGCAGCGTGCCGGTGGCCAGCGGCGCGAGCCTCGCGATCACGGTGACGCCGCCGATCGCCTCGGGGCTGCCGCGCCTCGCCGCCGCGTCCGCCGGCTTCACGCTCGGCTCCGGCATCCAGGTCACGTACGACGCCGGCCTCGGGCTGCGCGACCTCGGCGGCACGGTCGTGCAG
>JALZOI010000255.1 GCA_030857245.1 Myxococcota bacterium | reverse complement strand
CCTCGCGGGCGCGCTGCTCGAGCACCTCGTCGAGAAGCCTCCGAAGCCGGGGGCGATCGAGGCGTTCGATGCGGCGGTCGATGCCATGGCCGCCGCCGCGCGCGACGGCCGTGCGCTCGAGGACCTCGCCGCCGCCGATCTCGACATCGTGCGCGCCCTGCTGAGCGCGACCGGCAGCACGGTGCTCGTGCTGTGCATGAACCCGGTGATCAACGTGATCTCGGGCAGCGCCGGGCTGCGCGCCGCGCTCTACGGCGACCCGGCCACGAACGTCATCGCGTGGCGAGCGCTCGGCGCGTGGCTGCGCGATCCGCGGCCGGAGGGGCTCGGCCTGATGGTGCGCGTCGTCGAGGAGCACGACCGGCAGAGCGTGCTGCGGCTCCGCCGCAAGCGAACGCGGTGATGGCAGGCGACGCGATGGCGAATCGACAGGAGATCGAGATGCGTGTGATCAGATGGCTGGTACTGGTCGGGCTCGCCGCGGCGTGCGGCGACCACACCGCGGGCGGCCCGTTTGGCGCGCTCCCGCTCGAGGGCACGTTCGCGGGTCACGTCGACGCGCCGGTCGACGTCGCGCGCGATCGCTACGGCGTCGCGCACATCCGGGCGCGCAGCGTCGCCGATGCCGCGTTCGTCCAGGGCTACGTGATGGCCCACGATCGCCTGCCGCAGATGGACATCCTGCGGCGGTTCGGCGCCGGCACGCTGTCGGAGCTGTTCGGCGCGCTCGACGCGTCCGTGATCGACACCGACCTCGAGATGCGGATGCACCGGATGCGTCCGCTCGCGCAGCAGACCTGGGAGATGCTCCAGCAGTCGGGCCGTGCCGACGACGCCGAGGTCGTGCAGCTGCTGCAGCGGTTCGCGGACGGCGTCAACGCGTACGCCGCGGACCTCGCCGGCGGCCGGTGGGCGCTCGACTTCGACGTCCGCATCTCGTTCGATCCCGACCGGTTCGTGCCATGGACGCCGGTCGACTCGCTCGTGCTCGGTCGGTTCCAGGCCTTCGCGCTGTCGTGGACCGCGCACATCGAGCTCGATCTCACGCATCTCTACCAGCAGCTGCGCGCCACGTTCGATCGCGCGCCGGCGAGCGACGCCGCGGCGTTCGCGCGCCGCGGGATCTCGCGCGACATCATGACGCTCACGCCGATCGGGCTGATCCCGACGATGGACGGATTCCCCGATGTTCCGGCCAGCACGGTCGCACCGGCGACCGCCGACGTGCGCCCCGTGGTCCCGCCGGGCGTGATCGATCGCGCGCGCAGCGTGCTCGGCCGCGGCATCCACACCGGTCCGCTGGGCGCGCCCGGCCCGCACGCGCTGATGTTTCCCCACGCCGGCTCGAACAGCTGGGCGGTAGGCCCGAGTCGCGCGAACGGTCGCGCGCTGCTCGCCGGCGATCAGCACCTCCAGCTCCCGAACCCGTCGGTGTTCTACCCCACCCACCTCATGATCGACGACGGCGACACCGAGCGCGAGCCCGGCGAGCTCGACATGATCGGCATCACGTTCGCCGGGATCCCGGGCGTCATCCTCGGCAGCAACGGCGACCTCGCGTGGACGGCGACCGTGAGCCTCCACGACGTCAATGATCTCTACCTCGAGACGATCGCGCCGTGCGCCGGCGGCGGCGGGTCGTGCGTGAGCTTCCGCGGCGAGCAGGTCCCGCTCGAGACGTTCACCGAGGAGATCCGGATCGGCGCGTTCGGGACGATCACCGAGACGCGCACCGTCACCTACGAGCGGGTGCCTCACCACGGCCCGATCCTCCCCGAGATCGCCGATCACACGCTGGTGCCGCGCACGGCGTCGCAGGCGCTCTCCGTCAAGTACGTCGGCCACGAGCCGTCGTTCGAGATCCGCGCGCTCTGGAACCTGGCGCGGGCGCGCACCGTCGACGAGGGCCTGCGCGCGTTCGAGCACTTCAGCTATGGCAGCCAGAACTGGACGATGATCGACAACACCGGCTCGATCGGATGGACGACGCAGTCGGTGGTCCCCCTGCGGTCGGCGGCGGCGCATTCGTGGAACGCGACGACGAACCCCGACGGGCTGACCCCGCTGTTCGTGCTCCCCGGCGATGGCACCGCCGAGTGGGAGGGGCGACTCGATGCGCGCTACGTCCCGCACGCGATCGACCCGAGCAGCGGCTACCTCGTCACCGCCAACTCCGATCCGGTCGGCGCGACGTTCGACGGGGACGCGTTGAACCAGCCGATCGTCGATGGTCGCCCGTTGTTCTTGAGCGCGATGTACACGCCGGGGCTGCGCACCGAGCGGATCGCCACGTTGATCGAGGAGGGCGGGACTGACCTCACGCTCGACGACATGGCGCGCATCCAGCACGACTCGTCATCGACGGTCGGGGCGAAGCTCGCGCCCGCCGTGCTCGCCGCGCTCGCGTTCGCCGAGGCACCAGCGGGCGCACCGGCGGACGTCGCGACGTACCTCGCCACGCTGACGGCGGCCGATCGTGCGCAGCTCGCGACGGCGCGCACGCTGCTCGCGGGTTGGAGCTACCGCACGCCGACGGCGATCGACGCGCCCGATCCCGACTCCGCGGCCACCGCGCTGTTCAACGCCTGGATGCACTTCTTCCTCACCGACGTGCTGGCCGACGAGTACGCCGCCGCCGAGGTCGATTTCTGGGGGATCACCGACAACCTCCACGTGCGCACGGCGTACGCGCTGCTCGTGACCCCGCAGAACCTGGTGGCGAGCCCGACCACGGGCCAGCCGATCCTCTGCGATCGGATGGCGGTCGCGGGCGCGCACGACAGCTGCACGCGGATGGTCCTGTCGACCATGCTGGCGGCGATGCGCCACCTCGGGTCGGCCGCCGGATTCGGCACGGATGACACCACCGCGTGGCGGTGGGGGCTGCAGCACCGGCTCACCCTGCGGCCGCTGTTCCCGAACCGGTCGCTCGAGCTGCCCGCGCCCGGCGAGCAGCCGGTCGGCGGGTTCCCGAAACCGGGTGACAACTTCGTCGTCAATCGCTCGGACCAGGGCTGGAACGACCTCGACTTCTCGCAGCACGCGGATGGCCCGGCGCAGCGGTTCCTCGCGAGCTCCGAGCCCGGCCGGCCGATCTCGGTGAAGTGGCAGCTGCCGACCGGCGTGATCTTCGATCAGTCGAGCCCGCACTATCGCGACCTGCTCGACGATCACTACCTGCGCGAGGAGCACTTCGACGCGCCGTATCTGATCCGCGAGATCGTCCGCGACGGCGAGAGCCGGTGGCTGTTCACGCGGTGATCACCGCGACGGGGCTGGCGCCGCGCTCGAGCCGGAGCCAGCGGCGCGCCGGCCCGCAGCCCACCGTGCGATAGGGCCTGCAGCTGTCGGGCGCGCTGTCGGGCGCGCTGTAGGCGGGGGCGGCGGGTGTGCTCCTCCGAGATCCGAGGAGCCTCCCCCACCGTTACCCCTCACGGTCCCCACATGATGCGCGCATGCGGTCGACCCAGCTTCCGTGACGAGAGGGACCTGCGGGTGACGGCGTGAGCGGCGCGCCGGTCCAGGCAGGACCGCGCCGGGGACCGCTCGAGTGGCGGATGGCGTTCATCGACGCCGTGCTGAAGGTCTGCCTCATCCTCGGCGGCCTCGTCGCCGTGCCCAGCGTGATCATGGCCCTGCGCGCCGGCTACCTGCTGCTCGCCGTCGGCGACACGCTGGCGGTCATCGCGCTCGCGGTGCTTTACCGCCACAAGCGGCTCGGCTATCGCATCCGCGCGGGCGCGCTGAACGTCGTCCTTTACCTGCTGGGGCTGCTGCTGCTGCTGTTCATCGGCCCGGTCTGCGAGATCTATCTACTCGGCTTCTCGCTGATGGTGACGCTGACGTTCGGGCTGCGGGCGGGCCTGGGCGCCGCCGGGTTGAACGCGCTCACCCTCGCGGGGTTGGGCTTGCTCGGCGCCATCGCACCGGCCATGGAGGTGCCGACCGCGGTCGGCAGCGCGAGCAGCTTGCTCGTGGTGTCGCTCAACTTCGTCATGATCAACGTCGCGCTCGTGCTCGCGATCGGGCTCGTGCTTGGCAACCTCGAGCTCGGGCTCCAGCGGATCGCGGGCGCGCGGGCGTCGCTCCAGCGCAGCGAGGCGCTGCTCGAGATGGGCTCGCGGGTCGCTCGGTTCGGCGCCTGGAGCGTCGCGCTGCCCGGGATGGAGCTCACCTGGTCGAGGGAGACGCGCGAGCTCCACGAGGTCGCGGAGGACCACATGCCCACCGTGGACAGCGCGCTCGCGTTCTACGTGCCCGAGGATCGGCCTCGCATCCGAGCCGCGATCGAGCGGTGCGTCACCGACGGCACACCCTTCGATCTCGAGCTGGAGATCACGACCGCGCGCGGGCGACGGCGGGTCGTGCAGGCGATGGGCGAGCTGCTCCGGCACGAGCGCCACGGCGAGGTGATCCTGGCCGTCCAGGGCGCGTTCCAGGACATCACGGAGCGGCAGGTCGCCGAGCGCGCGCGCAAGGCCACCAACGAGCGGCTGCTGGAGCAGGCCGCCTTGCTCGACAAGGCCCAGGACGCGATCTTCGTGTACGCGCTGGATGGGCGCGTGCGCTACGTCAACGCCCATGCCGCGGGGCTGTACGGCTGGGACCTCGACCGCGTGCTCGGCGCCGACGTGAGCGAGCTCGCGCTCGTCCGCGATCCCGCGGTGCTCGCGCGTGCGCGGGAGGCGGTCCTGCGCGATGGCATCTGGACCGGCGAGCTCGAACATCCGCGTGCCGGAGGGGTGCCGCTGCTGGTCGAGGGGCGGTGGAGCCTGCTCCGGCGGGCCGACGGCACTCCGTCCGGCATCCTCGCGATCCACACCGATGTCACGGAGCGCAAGCGACTCGAGCAGCAGAGCCTGCGCGCGCAGCGCCTCGAGAGTATCGGTACGCTCGCGGGCGGCATCGCGCACGATCTCAACAACGTCTTGACGCCGATCCTCACCTCGCTCACGTTCCTGCGCGAGGGCGAGGAGGACGTGCAGAAGGTCGAGGATCTCGACGTCCTCGAGCAGTGTGCACGCCGGGGCGCCGACATGGTTCGCCAGCTCCTGATGTTCGCGCGGGGCAACGCGGAAGGGCGTCGCGCCCCGATCCAGCTCGGCCCGCTCGTCCAGGATGTCGGCAAGCTGGTACGCGACACGTTTCCGAAGAGCATCGTGGCGGTGGTCGAGACCGCCACGACCACGTGGCCGGTGGCCGCCGATTCGACGCAGATGCACCAGCTCGTGATGAACCTGTGCGTCAATGCGCGCGACGCGATGCCCGATGGCGGCACGCTCACCGTCGTCACCGAGCACGTCGTCCTCGACGAGGTGTACGCCGGCATGAACGTCGATGCGAAGCCGGGTGCGTACGTGCTGCTCCGGGTCGAGGACACCGGCATGGGGATGTCGCAGGCCGTGCAGGACCGGATCTTCGAGCCGTTCTTCACCACCAAGGAGGTCGGCAAAGGCACCGGCCTGGGGCTGTCGACCTGCCACGCGATCGTGCGCAGCCACGGCGGCTTCATCCACCTCTACTCGGAGATCGGCCGGGGCAGTCGGTTCAAGATCTACCTGCCGGCCGAGGTCCACGCCACGGTCGCCGACGAGGTCGTGCAGGAGACGTCCCGCCACCCGCGCGGCAATGGCGAGCTCATCCTCGTCGTCGATGACGAGGCGAGCATCCGCACCGTCACGGCGCGAACGCTCGAGCGCTACGGCTACACGGTCCTCCTCGCGTGCCACGGCGCCGAGGCGGTGTCGCTGTACGCGCAGCACGTCGACACCATCGCCGTCACGCTGACCGACATGTCGATGCCCGTGATGGACGGGCCGACGACCATCCGCGCGATCAGGGCGCTCGACCCGCGAGCCAGGTTCGTCGGCTCGAGTGGGATGGACAGCAACGACGAGGTCTCCCAGGCGCTCGGCGCGGGCATCCACGACTTCGTGCCCAAGCCCTACACCGCCGCGAGCCTGCTCCGCGTGATCCGCACCGTGATCGATGCGAGGGAGTGAACGCCGCGATCAACCTCGGTGTCATCGCTCGGTTGCTCCGATCGGAGCTCGCGTTGCACGACACGCCGAGCGCCGTCCTCCTCCTCGCGATCGGGCTCGAGGTGCGTCGATCTCGCAGCGAGTGTGATGGCGACCCAGAGAATTCCTCGCCTGGCGGCCGCCCTTCCCGCCGCGATCGCGTCGTGGAGGGCGTCGGGTCGGCGAGCGGTGGCGCCTCACGCGAGCGATCACTCGCGCGTCGCGCGAAGCGGTCCGTTCATGCGACCGTGCAGGACTCATTCACTCCGGGGGGTTCCGTGAACAAGAAATCGTGCCTGCAAGCGGTGGTTGGTGTTGTCCTGTCTCTGGGGATCGCTGCGGGGTGCGGTGACAACATCGTTCCCGGCGGGGAGGACACCAGCGTGCCGCCGGTCGCCGTCGATGATGCGGTGATCGCGTATGAAGGTGTCGCGAGCTCGTTCGATGTCCTCGCCAACGACACCGATACCGATGGCGGACCGAAGCTGGTCACGGCCACGACCCAACCCACGAACGGCATGGTTGGCATCAACGCCAATGGCACGCTGGCGTACGAGTCGGACCCGGACTTCATCGGGACGGACACGTTCAGCTACACGCTCAACGGCGGCGCGGTCGCCGAGGTCACGGTCGATGTCCGCGCGACCAACGACGCGCCGTCGTTCACCGTCGGCGCGAACCAGACGGTGCTCGAGGATGCCGGTCCCCAGGTCGTGATGCCCTGGGCCACCATGATCTCGGCAGGTCCCGCCGACGAGGCCACGCAGGTGCTGACGTTCGAGGTCACCACCAACACCAACCCGGACCTGTTCTCCGCGGGGCCCGCGATCACGCCGGCCGGAGACCTGACGTACACGCCCGCCGCGAACGCCGTTGGGGCCGCGACGATAACGGTCCGGTTGAGCGACGCCGGCGGCACGGCGCAGGGTGGTGTCGACACCTCCGCGCCGCAGACGTTCACCATCACGGTGACGCCCGTCAACGACGCGCCGGCGTTCCTCGTCGGTCCCGACCAGGTCGTCGCGCAGGATCCCGGCGCGCAGACCGTCGACCCGTGGGCGACGATGATCTCCGCTGGCCCCGCGGACGAGAGCGCCCAGCTGCTCACGTTCGAGGTCACCGCCAACACGAACCCCGGGCTGTTCATGGTCGCCCCGGCGGTCTCGCCGATGGGCGTGCTGACCTATACGCCGACCATGGGCGCCGTCGGGACGGCGCTGATCACGCTGCGGGTCACGGATGACGGCGGGGTCGCCAACGGTGGCGTGCGTGCCTCGGCGAACCAGAGCTTCCTGATCACCGTCGGCCCGGCGTTGCCGAACCCGAACGGCATCAACCTGCGGTCGCTCAGCACCTTCGTCGCGGTCGCGGGCGCGGGCCTCACCAGCTCCAACTCGAGCGGCGTCACCACGCTCGGCGGCAACGTCGGCCTGTATCCGACGGCGACCTGCATGAGTGATGGCTCGATCTGCTCGTCGGGCAATCCGACGATCACCGGGACGCTGTATGCGGCCGATCCCGAGGGCGTCGCCGCGCAGGCCAAGGTCGACCTGACGGCAGCCTACGTCGAAGCGATGGCGCGCCCGCCGGGCACGACCGTGAACGACATCTCGGGCATGGTCCTCGCCCCGGGTGTCTACACGTCGGGCTCGACGATGAGCATCGCCGTCGGTGGGGTCGTCACGCTCGACGCGCAGGGCGACGGCAACGCGGTGTGGATCTTCCAGATCGGCTCCTCGCTGACCGTCAACAACAATGCCCAGGTGCTCCTGGTCAATGGTGCAGTGCCGGGCAACGTGTACTGGGCCGCCGGCGCGTCGTCCACCCTCGGAGCCGACGTCAGCTTCCAGGGCACCGTGATGGCGCAGGCGTCGAACTCCGTCGGGACCGACTCGGTCGTGGTCGGGCGGCTGCTCTCGACGGACGGCATGATCACGCTGCTATCGAACACGATCACGCTGCCCTGAGCGGGCAGCCTGATCGGGCGGTCCTGAGCGTGCGGCTGGTGCAAGGACCGCGGAGGCTGCTGACCATCACGTCGCTGGCGTGACTCGGCTCCGCATCATCAGCAAGAAGGCGAGAAGGAGCTCCACGGCAGATCAGCGCAGGGGGCAGACCGCCGGCACCCTGCGGCAAACCGGCGTGGGGTCTCCCATCGTTCGCACCGGACACTGCGAGCTTCTCGAAGTGGCACCGCGCCGTCACCGGCGTGGAAGGGGCTGCTGCATCGCCGCGGTCGCCGCCGCGCCTGGGTTCCCCCTGCCGTGCGGGGGGGCTCCACCACCCCGCCCCCCCCAACGACGTCAGCACAGGCCCTCACAACGTCGCCTTTTGCTGGCGCCGGTCTGTTGCTACTGTCTCGCCTTCACTCGTACCGCCAGGAGAGCACGTGAATCGTTTCGGACCTGCATTTCTCGCCATCGCCGTCATGGGAGCGTTCGCGTGTCAGCGCGACGACAAGCGGATCAACGACAAGCTCGATGACATCAGCAAGCGACTGACCGCGATGGAGGCCAAGCTGGGCAATGCGCCTGCCGCCGGCGCCGCGGCTGCCCGGCCGCCCCAGCGCGCCGCCCCCGACCCGACGGCGGTCTATGCAGTCCCGATCCGCGAGTCGGCCAGCATCGGCTCCAAGCTCGCGAAGGTGACCATCGTCGAGGCCTTCACCTTCACTTGAGGTTACTGCGAGAAGGTCGGTTCGACCCTCCAGCAGTTGCAGAAGGACTACGGCGACGACGTTCGGATCGTGTTCAAGCACTACCTCGTTCACCCCGACAAGGGGACGATTCCCTCCCACGCAGTCTGTGCCGCGGACAAGCAGGGCAAGTTCAAGCCGATGTACGAGCTGATCTGGGAGAAGGGGTTCAAGGCCAATCGTGACCTCGGACTCGAGAACATGCAGAGGCTCGCGCAAGAGCTCGGCCTCGACATGGCCCGGTTCAAGGCGGACATGGAAGGCCCCTGCCCGGCGCTCGTGAAGCAAGATCAAGCCGAGGTCAGCAAGCTCGGGACGACGGGCACGCCGGCGTTCTACATCAATGGCCGGTTCCTCTCGGGTGCCCAGCCGATCGATGCCTTCAAGACGATCGTCGACGAGGAGCTCAAGAAGGCCAACGATCGGATCGCCAAGGGTGAGGCGACCGCCGCCAACTACTACGATGAGTTCGTCATGAAGCGTGGCCTCACGCAGCTCGCGGCAGGTGAGCCCGCCGCGCCGGGCGGGGCGCCGGCGGAGGCACCGGGCGTGCCCGGGGCGCCGCAACCTCCGGG
>JALZOI010000879.1 GCA_030857245.1 Myxococcota bacterium | reverse complement strand
GCCGCGCGCTGCCAGGTCGCTGCCATCTCGGCGCGCAGCGTCGAGGCGTGGCAGGCGTGCGTCCACCCGGAGGTGCAGGCCGCCTTCGGCATCGAGATGACGCGCGCGAGCGCCCGCGCCGGCGTCTGGGACGACCTCGCGCGCAAGACCGCGCCGCTCGCGACGCTGACGACCGCCGACTTCACGCTCGCCCCGCTCCCCGCCGCCACCAGCCGGCTCGGCGATCAGCGCGCCAGCTACCGGTTGCCGGACGACTCGGACTCGCTCGACGTCGTCCGCAAGGACGGCCGCTGGTACGTCGTCGACTCCGGCATCTGAGCCGCCGGCGGGCGCCGATCACTCCTTCCTGCGCACGAGCTGCGAGGCCGGGATGATCGCGGATGGCTTGGACTTCTTCGGGGACATCGCCTCGGGGTCGAGCTCGGTCGTGCCGCACGCGAGGCACGCTCCGTTGAGCACGACGTCGTGCTCGCAGTGCCCGCAGCGCTCGCAGACGCCCTCGAGGCGGACCTCGTGCCGGCACGTCGGATCGCCGAAGCCAGCGGGCGGAACGGTCGGCGCGCGCGTCACGTTCGCAGCGTAGCGCGCAGCCGGTCCCCGAGCCCGGACTCGCGCAGCGCCCGGCGGGCAGCCCCCGCGGTCAGGATCTTCTTCGAGCCGCAGATCACGACGCCGCTGCGCGCCCGCGTGATCCCCGTGTACAGCAGCTCGCGCGTGACGAGTGGCAGGTCCTCGTGCGGCAGCAGCAGCGCCACCGCATCGAGCTCGCTGCCCTGGCTCTTGTGGACGGTGAGCGCCCACGCGAGCTCGAGCCGATCGCGCAGCGCCTCGATCGCGAACGGCCGCAGCTCGCCGCCGCTGCGGAACAGCGCCATGAACTTGTGCCGGCCCGCCGCGCCCGGTCCACCGACATCCGCGCGCACCACGATGCCCTGATCGCCGTTGAACAGGCCGCGCTGGTAGTCGTTCGCCGTGATCATCACGGGCTCGCCGGGCACGAAGTCGGGGCGCCCGGTCACCGAGAGCCGATCGAGCGCGAGCTCGTGGACGTGATCGTTGATCGCCACCGCGCCGGTCGGCAGCGCGCGCGTCACCGTCAGGATGCGCGCGCGCCCGAGCAGGTGCCAGAGGTGCTCGAGCTCGGCGCGCTGGGCGTCATCGATCTGGCCCTCGTGAAACCGGAATACGCGCTCGCCGGCGCGCAGCGCCTTGGCGCCGTCGAAGTGGTGCCACAGCGCCGTGGCCACCGCCAGCGTGACGTCCTGCGCGCGCGGCGCGGCCGCGGGATCGACCCACTCGGCGCCGCGGAACTGCAGCGTGCCGGGCGTGCGAGGCGTCGCGAGCGCATGCGCCTTGTCGAACAGCGCCGCCGCGGTGCCGGCGTGGATCGCCTGGGCTGCGTCGTAGACGGCGCGGCCGTGGACGTCGCTGGTGTCCATGCGGAAGCTCTTCGCGAGCACGGCGACGCGCGCGCCGGCGAGGCCCGAGGAGCTCTGCGTGACCGCTACCGTCCCGTCGGCCGCCGCCGCGGCGGCATCGCCGGCACCCGCGGCGAGGTCGGCGAGCAGCTGGCCGGCATCGATCGCCGGGAGCTGGTGGGCGTCGCCGATCAGGATCAGCGGCGCCGAGGCGGGCAGGGCGTCGAGCAGGGCGTCGACGAGCTCGAGATCGATCATCGAGGCCTCGTCGATGATCACCGCACCGACCGGCAGCGGGCTCTGCGCGTGGTGCGCGAACCGACCGCCGCGATACCCGAGGAGTCGGTGCAGCGTCTGCGCGGCCGGCGGGGCCACCGCAAGGATCCGGTCCGCCTCGGCGGGATCGGCGATCGCCGCGAGCTGCTCGCCGATCACCTCGGTCAGCCGGTTCGCGGCCTTGCCGGTCTGCGCGGCGAGCGCGACGTGCGTGATGCCGAGCCGCGCGAGGCCACGCACGATCGCGGCCGCGACGACGGTCTTGCCGGTGCCCGGGCCACCGGTGACGACGGCGAGCGTGCCCCCGAGGGCCAGGCCGACCGCGGCGCGCTGCTCGTCGGACAGCGGGCGCAGCCCGGGCCGGCGCGCGAGATCCTCCACGACCGCCGCGACATCGCGGACCGGCGCGGTCAGCCGCTCGGCGAGCCGGGTCGCCACCCGCTGCTCGAGCCAGCGCGAGCGCTCGGTGTAGAGCGCGTCGTAGTCCACGACCAGCGGCAGCCGCGCGTCGCGGGCCCCGACGACGTTCGTGAACCGCCCGGTGCGGGTCAGCTCCGTGATCGTCTTCAGCACGCGCGGGACATCGAGGTCGAGCTTGGCGACCCGGTTGATGTCCTGGACGAGCGTCCGGAGCGGCCCGCGCTTCGGGTCGAGCGGCAGCCGCGTCGAGCCCTGACGCTGCGCGATCATCAAGGCGAGCACGAGGATCGCGAGGGCCTGCGCGTCGGCGTCACCGAGCCAGCGGTCGGCCGCGACCAGCTCCTCGGCGAGGTAGAGACCCTCGTCGCCGAGATCGCAGCTCTGCGCGCCGGCGCCGATCTTGCGGAACAGGTCGGCCTTCGTCGACGACACGAAGCGCGAGCGCAGCGTGCCGCGCGGCAGCAAGGGCGTGGTCATGTCATCACCTCACCGCCCGCGCCGGTGGTGCCGGGGCCCGCGCCGTCGCCGCGCGGCGCCGACATCGCCGGGACGCGATCGGCGGTCGCCGCGATCGTGGCGAGCCACGCCGCCCACGTGGCGAGCGTGCCGTCGTCGATGCGCACCGGCACGGTGAGCCCGTGGCGCACGAACGCGAACAGCAGGCCGGCGAGCTTGCGCCGCCCGCGCAGGCGATCGGCGGCGAGCCCGTAGAGCCGGGCCTGCAC
>JALZOI010000878.1 GCA_030857245.1 Myxococcota bacterium | reverse complement strand
GTGCACGCGCGCCGCGAGCCACGCGCGCGACCGTGCGGCGGCGCCGAACGTCGCGAACACGTACCCGGCGTACGGCTGCTCGCCCCAGCCGGCGTAGACGATCCCCTGGATATCAGCGAGATCGGCGGTGGTGGGCTCGGTCTTCAGAGCGTCCTCAGCCAGGTGACGGCGTCAGCATCGGCGAGGCCACGATCGAGGTTGCGGCGGATCGCGATGTCATCGCGGATGTTCTGCACCGTCGAGTCGGGCACGCCGCTCCACCACACCTGCGTCACGAGCTGGTGCCGGCGGGTCCACTGCTTGAACGCCTCCTCGTCACGCGCGCCCGCGCCGAGCAGGTGCTCGGTCCGCGGGAAGCCGACGGTGTTCGACCACACCGCGGTCAGCGCGTACGCCGCGCGATCGACGAACTCGCCGAGGTAGCTCTCCCAGCTGCCGTCGTAGTTCGAGAAGAACAGCAGGCGGTGGCGACGCGGGGTTCCCGGCGCCAGCGCGCTCGCGGGGCGGCGATCCCGGATGATCACCCAGCGCGCGAAGTGGATGCTCGTGATCCCACCGAGGTCGCCGCGCACCGCGTAGACCCGCGCGATGACGCCGATCGCGGCGAGCAGAGCGGCCAGCGTCGCCAGCCGGAACCAGCCCGGCTTGATGTCGACCAGGTGCGTGAGCTGGTTCTGCGTGACGCGATCCTCGAGCGCGCTCAGCCCGCGCTCGTCGTGGACCGGCCGCGTGTTCGGGTACGGCACGTCGGTGCGCTCGTGAGATCGCAGCACGAGGTACCAGGGGCCCACGATGACGAGCAGCGCCGGCAGCAGCACGAGCAGCGCCGCGATCGCCGCGACCTTGCCGATCAGCCAGCGCGGCTCCTGGCTGACGCCGGGGGAGACATCGAGGTCGGGGTGCGTCGCGCGCACCTCCTCGCAGAGCCGCCGCTGGATCTCGCTCGGGTGCAGCCCGGTCAGCACCGCGCGGGCGCCGGGGCGATCGAGCGCCGTGCGGATCGCGTCGTGGACCTCGCGATCGTTGACGACCTGGCGGTGCGAGATCCCGCGGTACGCGGTGTAGAACGCGGCGGCACGCACGGCGCGCGCGCGCAGCCAGCCCGCCCGCGTGTCCACGGAGCGGGCGCCGCCATCCGGATCCGGATAGCCGGTGCAGCACTCGAACAGCGCATCGATGGCGGGGACCTCACGGACGACCTCGTCGAGGTACGCGCGCGGGTCGCCGTCGTGGTTGGCCTCCCACGCGAGCAGCGCAGGGAGCTCGCGGTCCTCGATGATCAGGAAGCGCGTGAAGTGCGTGTGCGGCAGGTCGCCCGGGCGGAGCACGGCGTTGTGCTCGAGATCGGCCGCGATCGCGGCGAGTCGCTCGTCGAGGAGGGCGCGCCGCGGTGGATCGATCGCGGCGAGCACGGTGAGGGCCTGGGTGGCGTTCCGCATCGTCAGGGGGCGCGCGGCCCGGGCAACATCATCGCCAGCATCTTCTCGGGCTCGCGCACACCCTCGCGCGCGAGCCAGCTGCGGGCACCGGCGCGGAGGGCGGCACCCTCATCGCCCCCGACGAGCCGGCCGAGCCGTTCGCGGACCGCATACGCGAACAGGTGCGAGTCGCTGCCGGTCAGCGCGGGCAGCGCGACGCGGTAGTGCGCGATCGCGTCCTCCGCACGGCCGCTCGCCTCGGCGAACAGGCCCTCGCACATCTGCAAGCAGTGGTCACCGAGCGGGATCTTGCCGTGGGGAATCGCGCGCATGTGCTTGCGGGCCTGGGCAAGCGCCTCGTGGCGACGCGCGGATCCGGGGGCCGCGTGGTTGGCGCACGCCACCGCGTGGCGCACCAGCGAGGATCGCAGCAGCAGGGACTGCACCGGCGGCCGGTCGACGAGCGAGCGCCGGATCGACCCCCATTCGCGGGCGATCCGTGGCGTCACGTCCTCCGGTCGATCGCGATACAGCGCCAGATCGATCCGCGAGCTCAGCGCGAACAGGTGCTGCAACTGGAAGCTGCCATCGACGCTGCTCCACGATCCGAGGGCGGCGTCGAGCTCCGCCTCGATCACGTCGGGCTCGGCGCGCGCGAGCCACGCGATCGGAAAGGCGCAGCGCAGCGTGACCGCGGTGTAGCGATTGCCGCCACGCGCCGCCGCCTCCGCCATGGCGGGCACGCGTCGCGACAGCTCGCCGATCTCGCCGAGGTAGTACAGCGACCAGCAGCAGAACATGCTGACGGTGTCGAGCTCGAAGCCGGCGCGGCCGACGACGGCGCGGTAGCTCGCGATCGCCTCGGTGAACTGCGTGAGCGCGTCGCGAAACCGGTTGTGCACGAAGAAGTTGACGAAGCCCCGCGTCGTCAGCAGCTGCGCCGCTGCCGGGTCTTCCTCGAGCGTCAGGGTGAGGGTCTCGAGCCGCTGCAGCAGCCGGATGGCGCGCCGGGACTTCGCGGTGGCCGCGAGGAAGTCCGTCTCGAGGGCGATCGCACGCGACACCCGCCAGCGCTCGCCGAGCCGCAGCGCCGAGAGCAGGAACCGGGTCCCGAAGTCCATGCCGCGGAACGTGTCGACCATCGCGAGGCCGAACGACACGCCCTCGCAGACGTCGACCCGGGTGAGCTCGAGCTGGCTGATCTCCGCGAGCGAGCGCGCGCGAAACCCGAGCCCCCGGACCCTCAGCCATGCGCGGCGCAGCAGCACCGAGAGCAGGGCGCGCATCGGCGTCCTGGCCATCGCGAGCCCGACGCCGGCGAGCACCTCGCGCGTGAGCTCGAGGCCCTCGCTGACGTAGCCCGATTGCAGCAGGGCGCCCGCGGCGCGGCGCCGGAGCTCGAGCGCGGTCGCGTGATCGGCGCC
>JALZOI010000877.1 GCA_030857245.1 Myxococcota bacterium | reverse complement strand
CGCCGCGACGCCGATGCCGGCCGCGCCGCGGGCCCGCGCGACCGATCTGGATCCGATCGCCGGGATCGATGGCGTGCGCGACATCCGCCAGCCGGTGTCGTTCAGCTTGGCGCTCGGCTACCAGCTCGATGGCGCACGCCCGAGTGGGCGCGCCTCGCTCGGCGGCGATGCCCCGACGCGCGGCAAGGACTACGAGACCCTCCGCGCGTACGGCTTCGGCGATGCCTTCGTGAGCACCCGCGGCGTCGGGTTGTCGAGCCTGTCGTCGTACTTCGCGCTGCGCTTCCAGGCCGGGGAGCGGCTGTTCATCGACCGCAGCTCGCTGGGCCCCGATGACCCGATGCAACCGCCCGGCGAGATCCCACTCGCGCCGCCGATCGCGACGTGGTTCGAGCGCAGCGGTGGCGGCCTGCGCACCGGCTGGGCCGAGCTCAAGGACTTCCTGCCGAAGCGGTGGGGCCTCCAGCGCCTGCGCGCGCGCTTCGGCGACCAGTACGTCTACGGCCCGTGGATCGTCCACCTGCTCGGATCCAACATCGCGTACGAGGGCCCGGCGGTGACGGCCTCGCTGTACACCGGGCTCCGCCGCTCCGATTACACGCGCGCGCTCGAGGAGAACCAGCCCGCCGTCTTCGGCGCCACCTTCCGGTTCGATCTGCGCGGGCTCACGACGGCCGTGCCGATCGCGGTCACCGGCGACTACCTCGCGCTCAGCGAGTCGATCCACACCGGGCAGCCACCGACGCGGAGCTCGCAGATCCAGTTCGACTGGCGCCCGAAGCGGGACGTCGCGGTGATCGGTCAGCTGCGTGCGCTCGACGGCGAGCTCGCCAACCAGCGCGTCGAGGTCCGCACTCGCTACAAGGAGGTCACCAACCTCGTGTTCGATGTGATGCGCCGGCTCGACAGCGACTGGCGCTGGGATCCCACGCTCGTCGTGCGCGATCGCAGCGACGTCACGGAGGCGCGCCGCTACCTCGATCTCGGGCCGCCGCGGCCGCAGCTGCTGGTCTCGCTGCGCGGCGGTACGCTGATCGCCGAGAACGTCGATCTGTTCGCCCGGATCGCCGCGTCGACCGACGAGTCCGGCGAGGACCAGCCGGTGCAGACCTACTCGGCGTCGTACCTCGAGCTGGCCGGCGCCCTCGAGGTGCGGCTGCGCCGGACCGTGGCCTTCGGCGCGAGCGTGCTGACCCGCGCGACCGAGCGCGTGGTCGAGGCGTCGATCATCGACGAGCGCAACACCATCGAGCCACTCCCCGTCAGCGCGGCCATCGGCGAGGCTGGCTTCACCGAGGTCGGGACGACGCTCCGGCTGTCGATGGGCGCCCGGCGGTTCTCCGCGCTCCTCGAGCTCTACGGCCGGAGCACGCGCTACGCACCGACGTACCTCGATCCCCTGCTGCCGCTCCCCGAGCGCGACGTGCGCGGCGGCGGGCGGTTCACGGTCGACGCCTGGGTCGGGACGCGGATGCGGCTGTTCGCGTCGTACGACGTCTCGAGCGCGCTCGACACCGCGCCCGAGATCACGGGCTACAAGAGCCTGCGCCTCACCGTGACGGGGGTCTACTGATGCGCGCGCTCGCCCTCACCGTGCTGCTGCTCGGCGGCCTTGCCGCGCGCGCGGATGCTCAGGTCGCGCGCGCCGACACCCCCGTGACCCTGGGGTTCGATCACAACGTGCACGATCGCGACGTGGTCGTCTCGGGCGCCGAGTCGCTGCCGTGCACGCGCTGTCACGAGGTGCGCAACGGCGTGATCAGCGGCAAGCCCGGTCACGCGACCTGCTTCGGCGCGTGTCACGGGCCCGCGCCGACGCTGCCGAAGCGAGGCGCCGCGCTGGCGATCACGCCCGAGCGCATGGAGCTGTGCACGTCCTGTCACCTCGAGGAGACGGTGCGGACCGGCAAGGATCGGCGCGCCTTCAAGGTCGCGTTCCCGCCGTACACGCTCTACCGGGACTTCGCGCTGCAGATCGGGCACCAGCAGCACGCCGCGATGGCCTGCACGCAGTGTCACGCCGAGCGCCGCGGCGCCGCGCATCGCCGCTGCTTGACGTGCCACGATGGCTCGCAGGCGGGCGGCAAGGGTCCGGCAATGAGCGCCTGCCGGAGCTGCCACGAGCCGGCCTCCGGCACTCCCGACCAACCCGCGCTGCTGCGCACCGTCGCGACGCAGATCGTCGTGACCACGGCGTTCTCGCATGCGAAGCACGCGACGCGGAGCGCCGCCGGTGGCCGCTGCCTGACCTGCCACGCCGCGATCCCGACGACGAATGATCGCCAGCTACCGCGCCCGACGATGCAGTCGTGCGCCGGTGCCGGCTGTCACGGCGGTGGCGCGTTCCCGATCACCGAGGCCTGCACGAAGTGCCACCAGGACGTCCCGACGACCAAGTTCGACGTCGCCCGCCCCAGCACCCGGTTCTCCCATGTCGCCCACCTGCCCCGGCTCGGCGGCGCGCTCGCCTGCGCGAGCTGTCATCGCACGACCGGCCGCGGTACCGAACAGGCCGGCGAGGTCATCGTCGCGGGTCACGCCGCGTGCGCGAGCTGCCATGCCGCCGACTTCGCCGCTCGCGAGCCGAAGATCTGCGGCGCCTGTCATAACTCGACCGAGCCGTGGCGCCCGCTGATCGCCGACGTGTTCCCCGCCGCGCGCTCCGAGCTCGGGGCGAAGCTCGACCACACCAAGCATCGGGCGGCGTGCACGACCTGTCACACGCTGACGACCGCGACCGTGCAGCTTCGTCCGGCGCGCGGACATCGCGCCTGCTCGACCCAGGGCTGCCACGCGATCGCCGGCGGGCCGGCGCCGCAGCTCGGCCACTGCGATGGCTGTCACG
>JALZOI010000254.1 GCA_030857245.1 Myxococcota bacterium | reverse complement strand
GCGATCGCCGGGCGCAGGATCCGCTCGAGGCGCGCACCGAGATCGCCGTCGCCCTGCAAGCAGCGAGGGATCCCCCGCGCGAGCTCCGGCGGCAGCGCTCCGGTCGTCGCGATGTGCGGCGCGGCCCACGGGATCGGGTGCAGCGCGGCGCAGGTGTCCACGAGGAACGCGCTCGCGAGGGCGGCCGCGGTCTGCGCGGAGACCGCCGGCACGAGCCGCGTCTTGACGGCGCCCGCCACCGGCGGCTTCGCGAACACGTAGACCGGAATGCGCGTCGCCATCACGGCGTCCCCACCACGGACGCGCCGAGCTCGGCACGCAGCGCGCGGCGCGCGAGCACCGTGATGACGACGGTCACGACCACCGCTACCGCGAGGCCACCCCAGTACAGCGCAGTGGCCCCCGAACCCTGCGGCCGCGCAGCGAGCTCCGCGGCCGTGGTGAGCAGCGACCCGAGGTAGACGTAGAGGATCGTGCCCGGCAGCATCCCGATCGCGGAGCCGACGACGTAGGCGCGGAGCTGCACGTCGGTGAAGCCGAGCGCGTAGTTCGTCAGGCCATACGGAAACAGCGGCGAGAGCCGGACGAGCACGGTGATCTTGAAGCCCTCACGCGCGATCGCGCGATCGAGGGCCGTGAATCGACGGTCGCGCGCGAGGCGCGCCGCCAACCACGAGCGCCCGAACCGGCGCGCTATCAGGAAGGCGATCGTCGACGCCAGCAGGGCCGCCGGGGCGACCAGCACCGTGCCCCACACGGGGCCGTACGCGAACCCCGCACCGAGAGTCAGCGCCGACGCCGGCACCATCACCACCGAGGCGAGCACGTAGATGCCCGCGAAGCCGAGCGCGGCGAGCGGGCCCTGCTCGCGGATCCATTGCACCAGCTCGACAGCCCACGCGCGCACGGGCAGCAGGAACATCGCCGCGACGAGCAAGCTCGCGGCGGCGGCGCCGATCGCGAGCTTGCGCGTCACGCGCCTCCGAGCCGGCGGTCCAGCAGCACGCCGAGGCGCTCGCGCGCCGCGGCGGAGATCGCCTCGGCCGGCGTGACGAGCGCGGCATCGAGGCTGCGCTGGCACGCGCACGGCTGCGCCGGATCGAGGCGCCCGAGCGTGGCGATCAGGATCCGCTGCGCGGCCGCCACGTTGGCGCGGAGCACGGCGAGCGCGTCGCGAGCGGTCACCTCGTCGCGCGCGCGCCAGCAGTCATAGTCGGTCGGCAGGGCGAGCGTCGCGTAGCAGAGCTCCGCCTCGCGGGCGAGCCGCGCCTCGGGCAGGTTCGTCATCCCGACGACGTCGGCCCCGCTGGTGCGCAGCAGCTCGGACTCCGCGCGCGTGCCGAACTGCGGGCCCTCGATGCACGCGTAGGTCCCGCCGGGATGCACGCGATCGGTGTGCTGGCGCGCGGTCGCGACGAGCGCGTCCGCGACGCGACGACAGACCGGATCGGCGAGGCCGACGTGGGCCACGACGCCGCCGCCGAAGAACGTCGCCGGCCGCGCCACCGTGCGGTCGATGAACTGGCGCGGCACGACGACGTCGCCCGGCGCGATCTGCTCGCGCAGCGATCCCACGGCCGAGACCGACACCACGTGCGTGGCGCCGAGCTGCTTGAGCGCGTACAGGTTGGCGCGCGCGTTGATCTCCGTCGGGAGCAAGCGGTGACCGCGCCCGTGACGCGCGAGGAACACCACGCCCACGTCCGCGATCCGGCCGATCACGAGGCTGTCGGACGGCGCGCCGAACGGGGTGTCGACCGTGACGGTCTCGGCCGCGGTGACGCCGGGTAGATCATAGAAGCCGCTGCCGCCGAGGACGCCGATCGCGGCCTGCCTCACGCCAGGCTCCCGCCGCAGCTCGAGCCGCTGCCGGCGGTGCACCCGAAGCAATGCGAGCCCGTGGCGATCGGCTGCTCGGCGAGATCGAGCGAGGGGAGATCGAACAGCGTGCGCGGGCGGCCGCCGAGGGGCAGCTCGAGCATCTGGTTGAAGTCGCAGTCGTAGAGCTGGCCATCCCAGCCGACGCTGATCAGCGAGCGGCACATCAGCCCTGGCACCGTCGTCGGATTGAGATGGTTGACGAGCAGGCTCATGTACTCGTCGTACGCGCCGCGCTCGTCGAGGAAGTCCGCGAACCGGGCGATCGGCAGGTTCGTGATCGTGAACAGGTGATCGAACGACAGCCCGAACCGAGTCGCGAGCTCGGCGCGATAGCTCGCCTCGAGCTCGGCCTGGGCAGCGGGCAAGAACGCGCCACCCGGGTTGTAGACCAGGTTCAGCTGGAGCCCACCGCCCGCGCCGTAGCCGCGCGCGTTGAGCTCGAGCAACGCGGTGATGCTGAGATCGAACACCCCACGCCCGCGCTGCGCGTCGACGGTCGCGGCCGTGTAGCACGGCAGGCTCGCCACGATCTCGACCTCGTGCGCGGCGAGGAACCGCCCCAGGTCCTCCATCCCCGGCTCGAAGAGGACGGTGAGGTTGCAGCGATCGATCACGTGACGGCCCAGCCGGCGCGCCTCCGTGACGAGCGTCCGGAAGCTCGGGTTCAGCTCGGGTGCGCCGCCCGTGATGTCGAGCGTCGTGATCGACGGATTCGCGGCGAGCACCGCGAGCACGCGCTCGGCCACCGCGACGGGCATCACCTCGGTGCGCGCGGGCCCGGCCTCGACATGGCAGTGATGGCAGGCCTGGTTGCAGAGCTTGCCGACGTTGATCTGCAACGTCGTGGTCGGACCTCGCACGAGCGGGCCGACGTGGTGGTCCGCGAGCGCGCCGCCGAAATCCGGTTGCCAGCGGGCCGCGAGCGGCAAGCGGGTGCGGACGGCCGGCATCAGCGAGCCCCCCCGACGCGCGGTGCACGCGCTCGCGTCCTGCCCGCGAGGCGGGCGCGCACGGCCGTGGCGCGATGCCGGCGCACGTCGTCGAGAGAACCGATGCCCATGGTGCTTAGTCCCAGCTTTCGCCGTGGCGTTACACCTCCTCCGCCCGATCTCGCGGGAGCCCAGCGTGAGGCCGGCCGGCGGGAGCGGCGCGTAACGAATCGCGCGCCGCGCAGACAGGACGGGAGCGCCTCTCTCGGCGCGAGGAGTCCAGATGTCAGGTATCGTCAGTCCGCGCTTCGAGCCCCCGGTCCGCTCCAGCTTGTTCGCCACGTGCGCCGCCGCGCTCCAGCGCGCCGAGGGGATCGGGCCCCTGCTGGCCCGCGTCGTCGTCGGGCTGGTCTTCGTGACGACCGGCTGGGGCAAGCTCCACAACCTCGGCACCGTGGAGACGTTCTTCGCGAGCCTCCACATCCCGGCGCCCGGCTTGGTCGCCCCGTTCGTCGCGGCGCTCGAGCTCGTGGGTGGCGTGCTCATCGTGATCGGCCTCGCGACCCGGCTCGCGAGCGCGCTCCTGATCGGCGTGATGGCCGTGGCGCTGTGGACCGCCAAGCTGCCGGAGCTCCACGGCGTCGTCGATCTCGCCGGCACGATCGAGATGGCGTACCTCGCGATCCTCGCGTGGCTCGTGGTCGCCGGGCCCGGCGCGATCTCGCTCGACCACCTCGTCGGCAGGCGCGTCGGGCTCGCGCGCACGACGAAGCTCGCCGGAGCCGCGTAACGCTTTGGAGGCGCGGTGGACTGTGGTGCATGGGCCGGATCATCCGACCCGCTTGAAGGAGCCACCGATGAAGCATCCCGTCCGCACTGGAACCACGATCGCATTCGCCGCCGCCAGCCTGTTCGCCGCCGCGTGCAGCAAGGACGAACCCGCCGCGGCACCGACCTCGACGATCCCGCAGGCCGCGCCCGCCGTGACCGACACCCCCGCGCCCGCCGCACCCGACAAGACCGCACCCGCGATGGACGAGAAGACGGCGAAGGTTCACTGCCAGGGCGCCAACAGCTGCAAGGGTCAGGGCGGCTGCAAGAGCGCGGCGAATGCGTGCGCCGGCAAGAACGGCTGCAAGGGCCATGGCTTCGTCGCGACCGCCTCCGAGGAGGAGTGCAAGGCGAAGGGCGGCACCGTGATGGCGAAGATGTGAAGCGATGACCGCGCTCTTCTCACAGCTCGGCGCATCGCTCGGCTTCGGGCTCGGGCTCAGGCCGGCTCACTATCCCGACGTCCTCGGCGGTGATCCGCTCGCGGCTGCCGGCGTCGACTGGTGGGAGGTCATCACCGAGAACTTCATGGTCGAGGGCGGCAACCCGCGGCGCGTGCTGCGTGCGGTGCGGGCGCGATGGCCGGTCGCGCTGCACGGCGTGGCGCTCTCGATCGGATCCGTCGATCCGCTCGACGAGGCGTACCTGACCCGGCTCGTCGGGCTGGTCGACGAGATCGAGCCCGCGATCGTCTCGGATCATCTGTGCTGGTCGAGCTTCGGCGGGCACGCGTCGCACGACCTGCTGCCGCTGCCCTACACCGAGGAGGCGCTCGCCCACGTCGTCGCGCGGGTGCTCCACGTCCAGGACCGCCTGCGCCGGCGGATCTTGCTCGAGAATCCGTCGAGCTACGTCGAGCACGCGGTCAGCGCGATCCCGGAAGCCGAGTTCCTCGCCGAGGTCGCGCGGCGCGCCGACTGCGGGATCTTGCTCGACGTCAACAACGTGTTCGTCAGCGCGACGAACCACGGCTGGGATCCGCAGCGCTACCTCGCTGCCCTGCCCGCCGAGCGGATCGCCCAGATCCACCTGGCCGGCCACACCGACCACGGCACGCACCTGCTGGATTCGCACGACCAGCCGGTCTGCGAGGGCGTGTGGGCCCTGTACCGGGCCGCGCTCCTCCGGACGGGCACGGTCGCGACAATGATCGAGCGCGACGATCACCTGCCCGTGCTCGCCGAGCTGGTCGGCGAGCTCGGGGTCGCGCGCGTGCTCGCCGGCATCACGGTCCGCGCGCCAGCACGCGAGGTGGCGACGCATGCCTGACCTGGCGGCCCAGCAGCGGCGGTTCTTCGAGGTCGTCACCGCCGGTGCGGCGCCGCCAGCGGGGCTCGTGCGCGGCAGCCCCGATCGCGTCGCGATCTACGCCGGCATGTACCGCCACCGGCTGCACGAGGTCCTGCGCGAGGACTACCCCAAGCTCGCGGCGGTCCTCGGGGTGCAGTTCGACGAGGTCGCGACGCGGTACCTCGCGGCGTGTCCGCCGTGCTCGTTCACGCTGCGCGAGGCAGGCGCGCGACTCCCGGACTTCCTCGCGGGTACGTCGGGGCTGGCGCCATGGTGCGCTGACCTCGCGCGGCTCGAGCGCGCCCGCGTCGAAGCCTTCGACGGTCCCGACACCCGCGTGCTGCGACGCGCGGACCTCGCGAAGCTCGCCCCCGAGCAGTTCGCGGCGCGCGCCCTCGAGTGGGTCGGGACGGCGACGGTCATCGCGATGACGTGGGCCGTCGACGAGCTGTGGAGCGCCCTCGAGGACGGCCGCGCGCTGGTCGAGCCCTGCCCGCGCGCCGGCAGCGCGCTGGTGTGGCGACGCGATGTCACCGTGGTCCACCGGACGCTGGATCCGGACGAAGCCGCGCTGGCGCCGCTGGTCGCGCGCGGCTCGAGCCTCGCGGAGCTGTGCGCGCTGCTCCCCGACGACGGCACGCTGCCTCCGGATCATCGCGCGATCGCGCTGCTGCTGCGCTGGCTCGATGCCGAGGCGCTCGCGCGGTGACCGGCGCCATGGTCCACCGGCCAGAGATGATGGCATTCCGGGTGGACGCCGCCACACGCGCTCCCCTACGGTATGCGCGCATGGACGGGCCGAGCGAGAGCGAGCTGATCGCGAAGCTCCGCGCGCGCGACGAGGCTGCGTTCGTGACGCTCGTCGATCGCTACCACGACCCGCTGCGCCGGCTCGCGCGGACGTTCGTCTCCACGGAGGCCGCCGCTGACGAGGTCGTGCAGGACACGTGGGTCGCGGTGCTCGCCGGCATCGAGACGTTCGAGGAGCGCTCCGCGTTCAAGACCTGGCTGTTCCGGATCCTCGTCCATCGCGCGCAGACCCGCGGCGTCAAGGAGGCGCGCTCGGTGCCCGCGTCCGCGCTGGCGGACGACGCCGCGGACGCACCGGCCGTCGAGCCCGCACGCTTCGACGAGCGCGGCATGTGGAAGTCGCCGCCGGCCCGCGGCGATCAGGACTCGGCGGAGGCGCGGATGAGCACCCAGCAGCTCGGAGCCCGACTGCAGCAAGCGATCCAGGCACTTCCCGAGCGCCAGCGGACGGTGATCGTCCTGCGCGATGTCCTCGGATGGACGGCGGACGAGGTGTGTAACGTCCTCGAGGTCGAGGAGACCAATCAGCGGGTGCTGCTACACCGCGCACGGTCCCGGCTCCGTGCCATGCTCGAGGACTACCGGTACCGCTGATCATGCTGAGCTGCCGTGACATGACCGAGCTCGCCACCGACTACGTCGAGGGCGCGACGCCCATGATGACGCGCGTCGCGATGTGGATGCACCTCGCGATGTGCCGGCACTGCCGCGAGTACCTGCGGCAATATCGCGCGACGATCGCCGCGCTCGGGCAGCTCCCCGTGGAGCCGCCACCCGCGGCGTGTCGGGAGGAGCTGCTCCGCCGCTTTCGCGATCCAGGGAGCTGAACCGCGGGCCACGATCCCGCACTACGCCTCGTTCTGCATCGCCGTGGTGATCTCGGTAGCCGGCGGCCGCCCGGGCATGAGCTCGGCGGCGACGGGCGCGATGGCGCTGGTCATGGTGACGCGGGTCAAGGATCACGGCCTCCAGTACCTGCTCGCGGCCACGTTGCTCACGGGCGTGCTGCAGCTCCTCGCGGGTGCGCTGCGGCTGGGATCGCTGATGCGGTTGATCTCGCGCTCGGTCGTCACCGGCTTCGTCAACGCGCTCGCGATCCTGATCTTCATGGCGCAGCTGCCCGAGCTCATCGACGTGACCTGGGTGTCGACGTCCCTCGCGGTGCTCGTGATGCGCTGAGCGACCCCGCCGCGTCCGATCGGCGACGCCCCCGCGCCGATCGTACGTGTAGCAACGAAGGGCGTGCTACCATGCGCCGTCATGCAGCTGCGGACGTTCCTCCATGGCATGCAGGACCTGATCGCACGCCAGCTGGGACTCGGCGACGAGAAGCGGACCGTGCTGCTCCGGACGATGCTGCACCGGCCCGCCGGGGATGCGACCGGGTACTGGCTCCAGCTGATCATCGCCGCCGCGCTCGGGACGCTGGGCCTCGCGCTCGACAGCACCGCCGTCGTGATCGGCGCGATGCTGATCGCCCCGCTGATGCGCCCGATCATGGAGCTCGCCATGGGGCTGGCGACCGGGTCGCCGCCCCTCGTGTTCCGGACCGGCATCCGCACGGTCGCGAGCATCGCCGTCGTGGTGCTCGTCTCCGGGGCGATCACGTGGCTGCTCCCGTTCCACGAGCCCACGCGCGAGCTGCTCGCGAGAACCGCCCCGAGCTTGCTCGACCTGTTCGTCGCCGGTGCGTGTGCGATCGCCGGCGCGTACGCGGTGCTCACGTCGAGCAATGACGTGGCGGCCACGGCGGCCGGGACGAGCATCGGGATCTCGCTCGTCCCGCCGCTCTGCACCGCCGGCTACGGCCTGAGCGTGCAGGACTGGGGGATGGCGCAAGGCGCGGCGCTCCTGTTCACCGCGAACGTCACCGGCATCATCACGGTCGCGGGCGTCGCGTTCGTGCTCGCCGGGTTCGGGAGGGTCGATGTGCGCGCGGAGGAGCGCACCCTCGATGAGGATGTCGACATCGGCGTGGCGACCCGCGTCGGACGCATGCTGTCGCGGCGCGCCACCGTGAAGCTGGGGATGCTGCCGCGGATCGTGCTCCCGCTGGCGCTGCTCGCGGTGATCGCGGTGCCGCTCGAGAGCGCCGTCGGGGAGATGGCGCGACGCAGTGCCATCCGCCAGCGCGTCCGCGAGTTGCTCGCTCACGCAGACCAGCATCGGATCGTGCAGTACGCCCTCGACCAGACCGCCCGCCCGCCGGCTCTCCGGGTCGTCCTCGTCGGTGACCCCAAGGGCGCCCGGGCGCTCGAGCTCCAGCTGCGTCGGCAGCTGGCAGCGCTCGGCGAGCCCACCGCACGGGTCGTCGTGTGGGCGGTCCCCGATGCGTCGTCGTTCAGCGCGCTCACCGCCCGGCTCGACGATCTTCCCCTCGAGGTGCCACCACCGGAGCCCGCGCCCGAGCCGCCGCCCCTGCAGGCGCGGCTCGCGGCGCTGTGGCCGGCGCAAGCCGGGCCGCTCGTCGACACCTGGATCTCGAGCGGTCCACCGGCGCGGCTGCGCATCACCCACCTCGGCGAGGCGCTCGGGCCGGCGGGCTGTGAGATCCTCGCGCGCTCCCTCACGGTCGACGGGGAGCTGCCGCAGGTCGAGGAACACGCGCTCGTGCCGCTCGAGGCCGCGATCGGCGATGAAGCGCGCTGGCTGCCCGCGGCCCTCCAGTTGATCGAGCGCACGAACGACCTCCCGGATCTCCACGTGTGCGTCACGCTTCCCCCGATCCCGATCGTCCGGCCCCAGCGAGGCAGCAAGCCGGTGGTGCGCGTGGAGACGGTGCTGGCCCGCGAGAGCGTCGTCGGTGCGCTCGCCGGCCGGCGCAACGCGAGCGTGGGAGATGGAGCGCAGTGGTCGATCGCCGCGAGCGTCACGCCGTGCCTCCCGGCCGCCGGGGATCCCGCATCGAGCGCGCCATCCGGGGGGCCAGCGCTCGCGGCGCCCCGCCGGCCGTGAGCGGGCGACGTCGACGGCGTCACCTGGTGAGCGGCGCGCGGATCGGCTAAGCACAGCACGTGACGACGCCCCGCGAGCTCGTGTTCGTCTACGACGCCGACAGCAACGCGTGGAGCAAGCTCTTCGATGCCGCGCACAAGATCGTCTCGCCGGCGACGTACTCGTGCAGCCTCTGCACGCTCACGTACGGCGCGTTCTCGATGCATCGCACGTGGGCGAGCTTCGTCGGCTCGCTGCCGCACCCGGTGCGGTTCGCGTATCGCGACCAGCTCCGGCGAGAGCACGTTGCCCTGCCCGCGCTCCCCGCGCTGCTCGAACGGCGAGGCGGTGCGTGGACGACGCTGCTCGCCCGGGAGCAGATCGCGGCGTGCGCGAACCTCGAGGAGCTGATCGAGCGCGTGCGCGAGGTCGTGGCGTGACGCCGCGGCGTGCGTCCGGAACCATCTCGGTCGTGATCCCGTGCTGGAACGAAGCGAAGGTCATCGAGGCTGCGATCGCGGCCGCCCGCGCGCTCGCCGATGAGGTGATCGTCGCCGATGCCGCCAGCCCCGATGGCACCGCGGCGCTCGCGACCCGCGCGGGCGCGCTCGTGATCCAGGCGCCCCGCGGACGCGGTGCCCAGCTC
>JALZOI010000876.1 GCA_030857245.1 Myxococcota bacterium | reverse complement strand
GCCGCACGCCACGGCCCTGCGCCGTGATCGCATCGCGCACCTTCGCGCGCGCATCCTCACGCGTCGCGAGCGCGGCGATCACGGCCCCGCGCGCGGCGAGCCAGTCGGTCCACGCGCGATCGTCGCCCTCGACGACCACCGTGGGCGTGATGCCCTTGGCGCGCAGGATCTCGACGAGGAAGCGCGTCACCGGCGACTTGCCGACGACGACGACCGAATCGGCGGCCGACACGCTCGTGCGCGCGTAGCTCGTATACGCGAGCGCGACATCGCCGGCGACGGCGGCCGCCGCGGGCACGGGCAGCTCGAGGCCGTCTCGCAGCGGAACGATCCAGCGGGAGAATGCCGTCGTCTGCTTTCCGCGGACGCGGGCGTTCGAAAGCAGGCACACGCTCGCGCCGCCGGCGCGACACACTTCACACTCGCCGCACGCATCACGCGTTCCGACGAGCACGCGCAGACCGAGCAGCTGCCGCGCACGATCTCCAGTAGCGCTGACAACACCGACGCACGCGTCGCCTTGCCAGGCATCGACGTCGACGGTGACGTCGTCGTCTCCGAGCTCGCTCACCAGGGCTTGCGAGTCTTCGGATCGAAGTCGGTCTCGCCGCCGAACGAGTCGCGCTCCGGCGCCTGGCCGAGCGTCGTCGACTCCTCGTCCTTGTCGACGGCAGGACTTCCGAAGTTCAGCGCGAAGTCGCCCTCGGTCTCGTACTGCGCTTCTTCGAGCAGCGCCTCGTCGTCGACGTCGAGCGAGTCATCCGCCGTATCCGGCGATGCGAGCGGCGGCGGTTGATAGCCACCCTTCGGCGGCGCCATCGGCGGTGCCGCGCGCTGCGGACCGGAGCCCGGCTTCGCGACAGGACCCGAGCCCGCCATCACGGGACCCGAGCCCGCCATCACGGGACCCGAGCCCGCCATCACCGGACCCGAACCAGGAATGGGTCCCGAGCTAGGAACGCCGCCCACGGTCGAGACCGGCAAACCCTGTCGTGCGCGCCATGAAGTCAGTGCCGCCACGAGGTCGTCGTACGGGATCATGCAGCGACGTTATCACGGCAACGCGCAGCTCCGTGGGGCAGGGACGGGTAGGACAACCGGCGCCAGAAAATTACTGCGTGACCACGGGCTGCGCGGGCTCGACGAGCGTGAAGCCAGGGTCGTTCGTGAGCACGAGCTTGTCGACCTTGGTGCCATCCTCGCGCTGCGCGAGCTCGAGCACTTCGTCGCCGTCGAGCCCGAACGTGGCGGTCGTGCGGCTCCAGCCCCAGCTGCTCGCGACGGGAACGCTCCACGTGGTGCGCGGCTTGCCAAGCGTGCCGATGGAGAACGAGTTGTCGGCTTCGGTCGGTGCCAGGAAGCGGCCCCAAGCGGTGTAGTTGCCCGTGTACGGCATCGCGAGCTGCCACTGTGCGAGACCGCCGCTGCCGGCGCCGTTCGGCACCCAGAGGAAGGTCGTCGTCGGAATCGAGCGCTGCGTGCCGGCCTGCATCGGCGCGACGATCGCGGCGACCTCGGCCTGCACCGTCTGGACGACGGGGACGAACTCGGGATTCGAGGTCAGGAGAATGCGATCGATCTTCACGCCGACCTCGTCCGCGTAGAGCCGCAACGTGTGCGTGCCGCTGCCGACGAACTGGTCAAGGTCGAGCGGGATCCACGTCCATGTCGTCGTGATCGGGAGCTCGTAGCGCGTCGAGACCGCGTCGAGCTGCAGGTAGAACGAATTCGCCGACGACGACGGCACGATCGCCCGCACCCACGCGGTCACCGAGCCGGCGACTGCGGCATCGAACGTCGCGCGCGTCGACCCCGAACCGGCGACGTAGAGATACGAGCCGCCCGATGCGTTCGCATCGGCCTTCACCTGCATCGAGCCGTAGCGCGTCGCGGCCTCGGCCTCGAACCAGACATTGTTGTCGGTGTCGAACGTGTTGTTGCGGGCGTAGCTGCTCTCCATCGTGCAGGTCGAGCTGATCGGCGTCTCGTCGCACCGGTAGCTGCTGCAGACGGTCACCCACTGCGAGCCCTCGTCGCCGACGACCTCGACGGCCGTGCACTTCTGGCAGCGCCAGAACCCGCCCGAGAACGGCTGCCAGCAGTGGTAGCCCTGGGTCACGAGGTTGCCGCGCGAGAGCTCGCTCTCCGTCGTCGTGAGCGAGTCCTCCTCCGTTGCGCAGCCGATCACCATGACGAGTAAAAGCAGCAAGCGAGGCTTCATGGTCATGTAGTGCCGGCTCGCGCGCGCTGTGACTCGCGTGCTAGTTGATTTGGGTGATTCGTCTCCATCGTTCGCCCGTCATCCCCGACGACGGCTTCACGCACGGGTTTCCCGAGCGGCACGGTGGCGTGTCGACCGGCGCGCGCAGCTCGCTCAACCTCGGCAAGCGCTGGGGTGACGACACCGAAACCGTCGAGCGTAACCGGCGCCTGCTCGCCGAATACGCGGGCTACGACCCGGCACAGCTCGTCGCCACGCGCCACGTGCACGGCACGAACGTCTATCGCGTCGGCGACGAGCTCACCGGCGAAGCGGAGTTCGACGGGCTCGTGTGCGATCAGAAAGGCCCCGTGCTCGGCGCCTTCGCAGCCGACTGCATCCCGCTCTTGTTCGCGGATCCGGTCGCGCGCGTGTGCGGCGCGGCGCACGCCGGATGGCGCGGCACGGTGGCGGGCGTCGCGACGAACGTCGTCACGCGCATGCAGGAGCTCGGCGCGAAACCGGAGAACCTGTGCGTCGCGCTCGGGCCTTCGATCGGTCCGTGCTGCTTCGAGGTCGGGCCCGAGGTCGTCGACGAGTTTCGCGCGGCGCTCGGTGACGTGCCGGGGCTGGTCGTGAAAGGGCCGGC
>JALZOI010000875.1 GCA_030857245.1 Myxococcota bacterium | reverse complement strand
GCCGAGCCTCGGAGCCGGCTTCGAACCGACGGCCGCGAGCCCGCCGGGCGGGCACTACGCGAAGTATCCGCCCTACTCGACGCACCCCGCGGATCCGTGGGCGGCGGTCCAGGGCGATCAGCCGCGGCGCTGGCCGGTCGACGAGTGGGTCGTCCGCGGCGACCCGGGTGACTGCAGCGCGGCGAAGGATCATTGCCTCGACCGGGACGCGTGGTTCCGGATCAAGGAGTCCGATCGCGCGCGTAGCCCACGGGTGATGGCGATGGTGAACGTCGCCGGGGCGACGAGGTGGCTCGCACCGCAGAATGCGCGAGGCGACTTGATCGGCGAAGGTGAGGACTACACCGCCTATCGCACGGTGCCGGCGACCCGCGCGAACTTCGTGCCGGGGACGATCGCGCTCGGCCTCGCGCGCAACGGCACGATCCCGGCGAACGGCCAGGCCGCGATCGAGCTGACGTGGTGGTTCGGCGTCGTCGAGGAGGTCGATCTCGAGCTCGGGGTCTACAAGCTGGCCGGCCACACCGACACGCTGCTGCTCGCGGGCGCGCGTACCGCGGTCCTCGCGTGGAAGCCCGGCCAGGCGGTGCAGATCCTCGGCGGCAAGCGCCGGGACCAGCTCGCCGTCAGACCGCAGGACACGTTCGCGCCGCACCGCTGATCTGTTCGACGTCGCGCACCCACGCGCGGGGTTTCGTGATGTATTTCGCTGCATGACCAAGTGGGTATGGAACAAGTGGGTATGGAGCTCCGTGGTGCTGGGCGGCGTGATCGCGGCGAGCGGTACGGCCGCCGCCGAGCCGGCATACTGTCAGGCGCTGTCCGGCCGGATGATGCACACGAACCCGTCGGAGGCCGTGTCGAACCCCGATCCGCGGTGGGCGATCTGGCACATCGTCGGGAGCACCTGCAACGTGTCACCGAACACGGAGACCGCACAGCGCCAGCGCGAGATCGAGGCCGCGCGCGAGAAGTGGTCCAAGCGGCTCAACATGACGCCCGCGGACTGGAAGGACGCGGCGGAGTGGGCCTCTGCCGAGCAGCACATGCGCGGCAGCCTGTCGATGCGGGTCGATCCCAAGAAGGCCTGGTCCACGCTGACGCCGATCGAGCAGTTCGCGGCGATCGACGATGCCGATGACAACGCGCTCTACATCACGGACGCGCTCGGCGCCAAGCTGACCGAGGTCGGCCGGCTCGGCTACATCCTTCACTGCTTCGGCCAGCGTCAGAAGCTCGTCGACTGGGCGCTCTGCCAGCCCGACATCGACGTGTTCGACCGCGCCCGGTTCGCCACCGAGCTACGCGCGTCGACCAGCGACTCGGGCTACGCCCGGATGGCGCTGCGGATCGAGCTCGACCAGTACGACGCGAAGCTGAAGGAGCACCTCGCGAAGGTCAAGGAGCAGGTCGCCCGGGACGCGGCGTACAAGAAGGTCTTCGAGGTCGCGGCGATGGGGCGCAAGGCATGGGGCAACACCGACGCGGCGCTCGCGGATCTCAACCTCGCGATGGACGATGCGCGCATCACGAACTCGCGCAAGGCGTTCGAAGGCTGCGAGGACAAGACGTGGGCCGCGTTCAAGGCGGCGGTCTCGAAGATCCCCGCGAAGAAGTTCGCCGCGATCAACCACGCGCGCGACAGCTACCAGAGCCCGCTGGCGCAGGCGGCGGGCATCATCGCCGGTGATCCGGACGGGTACCTCGCGGCGCTCGCGTTCATGCACTGCCACAAGGGCAGCAAGGAGCAGGACTACCTCTATCGCGCGCTCGGCAGCGCGCTGGAGCGCTGGCCCGGCTACCGCGGCCCCCGCACGTCGGCGTGGACCGCGATCATGAGCGCGGCGATCGAGCTCGATGACCGCGACGCCACGCTCGACTATCCCGGGCTGCGGCACTCGTGGCTCGCCACGAACATGAGCTCGAACGGCGGCGGTCGCGGCGTGATCGCGTCGGTCAAGGTCACGGGCAAGACCGCGCTCGTCAGCTTCGCGAAGAAGATGGAGTCGCAACAGCAGTGCAAGCAGACCAAGTCGAGCCGCAAGATCGTACAGATCCGCAGCGACGGCACGCTGGTCTACGAGACGTGGTGCACCGCCTACGAGACGGTGACCTTCAACTCGGCCGACAAGCCGCAGACGGTCAACGCGCGCTATGCCGTCGGCCTCAAGCCGGGCATGACGTTCTCGAACACCGAGGACGTCGTGACGTTCGTGTGGGCCAAGGCCGGCGCGAAGGAGCCGGCGTTCGTCGCCGGCGTGCCCGTCAAGTAGCGACCGTCGCGGTCATCGCGAACGCGCTGGCTGGTTCCCCCGCGCGAGCATCGTCTTCACCTGGTGGACGATGCCGTCCCAGCGGACGTGCCACGTGCGGCGGGCGATCTCCCTCAGGATCGCGTCGCCCTCGGCGGTCCGGCCGACCGCGATCAGCGCCTGCGCCTCGCGCATCCGGTGCGTCGGGTTGGTCTGATCGAGCACGACGGCCTGGTGCCAGTAGGCGATGGCCTCGGCGACGCGGCCTTGCCGCTCGAACGCCTCGGCGACGAGCTGGTACCCCTCGCCCGACAGCGGGTCACGCTCGATGACGGTCGAGAGCTGGCGCCACGCCTCGGCGGTGTCGCCGACGGCGAGCAGCAGGTCGCCGAGCTGCACGTCGATCTGCGGGTTGCCGGGATCGATCGCGCGCCACCGTCCCGCCCAGCTCAGCGCCTGCTCCACGGCCGCGCGGCGCGCCGCGCCCGTCGACTGCAGCGCGAGCTGACGCGCGACCTGGAGGATCTGCCCGAGCTCGCCGCGCACCGTCGCGAGCGAGACTGCCTCGGCTCCGGCCGCCGCCTGCGCGGCCTCGAGG
>JALZOI010000253.1 GCA_030857245.1 Myxococcota bacterium | reverse complement strand
AGCCCACGCCGTTCGGCTTCGAGGTGGCGGGCACGCGGGTGGGGCAGGTGCCGACGGCGCGTGATGCGATCATGCAGCTTGCACCGGCGCCGCGGCTCGCCGCCGCCGCTCCGCCGGTGGTGCCGCCGGTGCGCTGGTCGGTGCTCCGGGTGGCGGGCTGGGCGCTCGGCCTGTTCACCGCGGGCGCGGGCCTTGGCCTCGCGATCGCGACCTTCGTCGCCTGAGATCCGCTCGAGCTTGCTCCCTCGGGCGTTCGTGGAATGCGCGGGGCATGGCCGCTGCGCCGCCGCGCGGGTACAGTGTCGCCGCTCATGAAGCACCTCCGCCTTGCAGAGTTCATCGACCAGCGACGCGTGGAGATCGTGCACGAATGGGAGACGTTCGCGCGCTCCATCTCGCCGCCCGGCAAGCCGATGACCGGGTCCGAGCTGCGCGACCACGCGGATCAGATCTTGACCGCGATCGTCGCGGACATGGGCGCTCACCAGAGCGCGAGCAGCCAGGCCGCCAAGTCGAAGGGACACGGCGAGGCGGGCGCGCTGGAGGCGATCGGCCACGTCCACGCCGTCCTGCGCATCGACAACGGCTTCAAGCTGTCCCACATGGTGGCCGAGTACCGCGCTCTCCGCGCGAGCATCCTCCGCCTCTGGGAGCACCAGGGCACCGACCCCGTCGGGGTGACGCGCTTCAACGAAGCCATCGACGAGGCGCTCGCCGAGGCGGTGAGCGCCTTCGCGGAGACGACCGACGGGTTCCGCGAGCAGGCGCTGGGCGTCCTCGGACACGATCTGCGCACCCCCCTGTCCACGATGGTCATGGCGTCGTCGAGCATGCTCGAGTCGGACGACCTCGATGATGGACAGCGACGCATGATCACGCGGATCGCGAGCAGCGCGGCGCGCATGACTCGCATGGTCGCGGACCTCATCGATCTCACGAAGACGCGGTTCGGCGAGGTCATCCTGATCAGCCCGACGCCGGTCAATCTGGAGCCGCTCGGGGCGGAGGTGGTCGCGAACGCCGATGCCCGCGATGCGGACGGCACGCCGGTGGTGACGTTCACCGCCTCGGGAGATCTGCACGGGACGTGGGATGGTCAGCGCATCGAGCAGGCCCTCGGAAATCTGATCAGCAACGCGATCAAGCACCGCGCGCGCGGGAAGGTCGACGTGGTCGCCCGCGGCGAGGGGCCGGAGGTGGTGGTCTCGGTGCGCAACGGCGGGCCGGCCCTGGCGCCCACGGTGCTCGCCAGGATCCTCGAGCCTCGGGTGCGCAGCGGCACCGACCCCAGCGATACCTGGGTCGGGCTCGGTCGGTACGTGGCCGCCCAGATCGCCATCGCCCACGGAGGAACCCTGACCGTGACCTCCACCGTCGAGGCCGGCACGATCTTCAGCCTGCGCCTGCCGCGCGTGACGCCGCCCGCCACGGCGCCGACCGCACCCCCGTCACGGTAGGCGCACGAGCTCGGGCCAACCGTCGGGCGCCGTTCATTGACCACCTCGTCGCGCTCGTGTCACCGTCCTACGTGGTCGCAAAATCGCGGGTCGGCGCAACGCGCGCAACGAGGAAGCGCAAGCCGCGGGGCGTCAGCAAGGCACCCACCGGCATCAGCGGACTCGACCAGATCACCGCGGGGGGGCTGCCTCGTGGCCGCTCGACGCTCGTCTGCGGCGGGGCGGGGTGCGGCAAGACGCTGCTGGCGATGGAGTTCCTCATCCACGGCGCGATGCAGTTCGGCGAGCCCGGGGTGGTCATCGCCTTCGAGGAGTCGGCCTCCGAGCTCGCGGAGAACGTCGCGTCGCTCGGCTACGATCTCGAGGACCTGATCGCGCGCAAGCTGGTCTCGGTCGACTCGATCATCCTCGATCGCGCGGACCATCACCTCGCCGGCGACTACGCGCTCGACGGCCTGTTCGTGCGGCTCGAGCACGCCATCGACTCGATCGGCGCCAAGCGCGTCGTGCTCGACACCCTCGAGGCGCTGTTCGTGCATTTCGACAACGAGCAGGTCCTGCGCGCCGAGCTGCGGCGGCTGTTCCGCTGGCTCAAGGAGAAGGGCGTCACCGCCGTGATCACGGGCGAGCAGGGCGACGGCACCTACACGCGGCACGGCCTCGAGGAGTACGTCTCGGACTGCGTCATCGCGCTCGATAACCGCGTCGTCGACCAGATCAGCACGCGGCGGCTCCGCATCGTCAAGTATCGCGGCTCGACCCACGGCACCAACGAGTACCCGTTCCTGATCGACCGGCAGGGCCTATCGGTGCTGCCGGTGACGAGCCTCGGGCTCGACTATCCGGTCTCGACGGAGCGAGTGCCCACCGGCGTCGCTGCGCTCGATAGCCTGCTCTCGGGCGGCGGCTACTTCCGCGGCTCGAGCGTGCTGGTGTCCGGCACCGCCGGCACGGGCAAGAGCAGCCTCGCGGCGATGTTCGCGGACGCGTCGTGCCGACGGGGCGAGCGCGTCCTGTACTTCGCGCTCGAGGAGCCGGGGGCGCAGATCGTCCGCAACATGGCCTCGATCGGCCTCGACCTCGCCCGGTGGCAGGCGAAGAAGCGGCTGCTCATCCATGCGGGGCGTCCGACCGTGTATGGCCTCGAGATGCACCTCGTCCGGATGCACCAGGCCGTCGAGGCGTTCGAGCCCCGCGCGGTGGTCGTGGATCCGGTGTCCAGCCTGGTGGCCGCCGGTCATCGGCACGAGGTCAAGTCGATGCTGGTCCGGCTCTTCGACTACCTCAAGGGCAAGCAGATCACCACGCTCGTGACCTCGCTCACCGGCCCCGACGGGCTCGAGGAAAGTACCCTCGGCATCTCCTCGCTGATCGACTCGTGGTTCCAGGTGCGCGACATCGAGGTCGCCGGCGAGCGCACGCGCGGCCTGTCACTCGTCAAGTCGCGTGGCATGGGGCACTCGAACCAGATCCGCGAGTTCCTCATCACGTCCACCGGGATCGATCTGGTCCCGATCGCGCTGGGCCCAGCGGGCGTGCTCACCGGTTCGGCGCGGCTCAACCTCGCCTCCGAGCGGCTCGCCGGGACCGTCGCGATGGAGCTCGAGCTCGATCGTCGCGAGCGTAACCTCGAGCGCAAGCGCAAGGTGCTGGCGGCGCAGATCGAGGCCCTGCATGCGGCGCATGCCGCGGAGGAGGAGGACACCCGGGCGATGATCCGGGAGACCCAGGACCGAGCCCGGCGGCTCAGCGAGGCGGGCGCGCTGTCCTCCGAGCTCCGCGGCGCTTCACGCACGAAGGCGGGTTGACCGAGATGCGCACGAAGAGCTCTCCCACCGTCAAGCCACGGGGCAAGCGACCGGTCACCGCCAAGCGGGCCGCCACGCCGCGGGTTGCCCGACCACGTCCCGCGCGGGTGGGCACCCCGACGCGGGCACGCAAGCCCGCCCTCGCCAAGGCGCCGCCCGTGATGCTGCTGCGCCTGTACATCGCGGGCACCTCGCTGCGCTCCACGCGGGCGATCCAGAACGCGCGCAAGCTGTGCGACGAGCACCTCGCGGGTCGCTACCAGCTCGAGGTGATCGACATCTTCCAGCAGCCCGCGCTCGCCAAGGACCACCAGATCCTCGCGGTGCCGACGCTGATCCGGGCGCTACCGATGCCGCTCCGCCGCTTCATCGGCGACCTGTCCGAGCAAGAGGTGGTGCTGTTCGGGCTCGATCTCAAGCAGAAGTAGCCGACCGCATGGCGCGCAAACGTTCCAAACCACGCGCAGCGCCCTCGAAGGCTGGCACCCCCGAAGCGTTCGCCCGCCTGCGCGCCACGAACGCGCGCCTGCGCGAACGCCTGCGCGAGGCCGAGGCCACCATCTCGGCGATCCGCATGGGCCACGCGGACGGTGTGGTCATCGACGCCAGGGACGGCGCTCCGGTGTTCCGGCTCCCGGATAGTGATCAGCGATACCGCCAGCTCGTCGAGACGATGAACGAGGGGGCGCTGCTCCTCGACGATCTCGGCATGGTCGTCTATGCGAACGCACGGTTCGCCGAGCTCGCCAAGGTCCCGCTCGGGCGCCTGATCGGCTCGCAGGTGCAGCTCCTGGTTCCCGACAGCTCACGGCACATGCTCGACGCGCTGCTGCGAAGCTCGCCGCGCAAGCCCGAGAGCGCCGAGGTCGAGTTGCTGGCGATGGACGGCAGCCGCGTCCCGGTCTACCTCTCGGCCTCGGCCAGCTGGGACGCCGAGGTGAGGCTGACGTACGTGGTCGCCACCGACCTGTCCGAGCAGAAGCGCAGCCAGGCGATCGTCGCCGCCGAGGGACTCGCGTCACTCATCGTCGATCAGGCGACGGAGGGGCTCGTCGTCTGTGATCCGGGGGGCCGCGTGGTCCGCGCCAGCCAGGCCGCGCATCGGATCGCCGGCAGGAACCTCTTGCTCGACCGGTTCGCCGACGTGGTCCCGCTGCGTGGCGCCGATGGCACGCAGGTGGCTCACGCGATCGTCGCGTCGGCGCTCCGCGGCGAGGTGACCAGCGGCGTCGAGGTGACCCTGGGAGCGGCCGGCGCGGGCGAGCTCGCCCTGCTGGTCTCGGCGGGGCCGATCCTCGCGTCCGATGCCACCGCCCTGGGCTGCGTGCTGTCCTTCGTGGACGTCACCGAGCGCAAGCGCATCGCCCAGGAACGGCTCGAGCTCCTCGAGGTCGCGCAGGCCGCGAATCGCGCCAAGGACGAGTTCCTCGCGATGCTCGGCCACGAGCTGCGCAACCCCCTCGCGCCGATCTTGACCTCGCTCGAGCTGATGAGGCGCGAGTCCGAGGTGACGATGCGGCGCGAGCGAGAGATCATCGAGCGCCAGGTCCACCACATGGTGCGGCTCGTCGGCGATCTCTTCGACGTGTCACGCATCACGCAGGGCAAGGTCAAGCTCGACCGCGCCGCGCACGAGGTCGCCCATCTCGTGAACCGGGCCGTCGAGCTGGCCACGCCCCTCATCGAGCAGCGCCGCCATCGCCTGTCCGTCGAGCTGTCGCCGGGGCTGATCATCGACGCCGACGAGACCCGCATGTGCCAGGTCCTGACGAACCTGCTCACCAACGCGGCCAAGTTCACCGAGCCGGGCGGTCAGATCGCGCTCGTCGTGACCCAGGAGACCGGCGCCACCGGGGAGCTCGTCGTCATGACCGTGAAGGACAGCGGCGTCGGCATCCCGGCGGCGCTGCTGCCTCAGGTGTTCGACTCGTTCGTGCAGGGCCAGCGCTCGAGCGCGCGGTCCGAGGGGGGCCTCGGCCTCGGCCTCGCCATCGTGCGCAGCATGGTCGAGCTGCACGGCGGCACGGTCACCGCGAGGAGCGCGGGCGCCGGCCAGGGCAGCGAGTTCGAGATCCGGCTGCCACCCGGTCGGCGCCGCAAGCTGCGTCCGTCGCAGTCGCCGGGTACGGCGAAGCATGGCCTGGCCGTCTCGCGACGCGTGCTGATCGTCGATGACAACCAGGATGCGGCGGACGTGCTCGGCGATGCCCTCACGAAGGGCGGCCACGTCGTCCGCGTGGCCTACGACGGGCCGACGGCCCTGGACGTGGCGAGGACGTTCCAGCCGCAGGTCGCCTTGCTCGACCTCGGCCTCCCGATCATGGATGGCTTCGAGGTGGCTCGCCAGCTGCGCATCCTCGAGCTCGGCGGTGACCGGATCCGCCTGATCGCCGTGACGGGCTACGACCAGGAGCGCGACCGCGCGCGGACCGCCGAGGCCGGCTTCGACGCGCACCTGGCGAAACCCGCGACGTACCTGACGGTCATGGATCTGCTCGCCGGGCCACGCACGGAGGCGGGCGGTTCGACCGAGCCTGCCCGCTGATCGGGGACGGCCGAGGACCGCGAGGACCGACGAGGACCGACGAGGGCGGCAGAACGACTGAGCCTTTTCGGGTATCTTCCCCGTGATCCAGGCGGCGCCACCGCTCGTACTTCCAGCGACCATGAACGGGCACCGTCCGCGGCACCGCCGCACCTACGCCATCACCGCAGCGCTGCTGTGGCTGCTCGGCGTGGAGGTGCTGCCCAACCTGCACCTGGCGACGCACCGGGACGATCACACGCACGTCGCGGGCGGCACGCTGGTCGTCGTCACCTTCGACGAGCACCGCCACGCCGGCGGCCACGGCGCCGATCACGACGACGATCACCACCATCCTCACGAGCACCACGACGACCCGGATCACGCACGCGCCGGCGCCGCGGCGACCGCCGCTCCGGCGGTCCATCGCGATCGCGCCCGGCGGGCGAAGCTCGCGATCGAGAGCCCGGCGTCGGGTCACCAGGCGGCCGGCATCGCGCACCACGCGATCGCGCTGCACCAGCCACCACCGCCCGCGCTCGCGCCCTACGTCGTCCCCCTCGTCTCCGCCTGGCGTCACGCGGCGCCACCCGATCGGATCGACATCACGAGGACCGCCCGCCCCGCGGCGCGCGGTCCGCCCGTCGGCTAGCTAGGTCTCTCGAGTCTGTCCTTGATACGGCCGGCGCGGCCGCGTCCCATCGGATGCGGGTGCGTCGTCACGCCGTGCCTGCGTGCACGGTGGACCTCTGCACGGAGCTCTCATGTCCCATCTGTTCGACGTCGTGTTCGGCGCGGCGACGGCGTTGCTGCAACCTCCCTCACCGATCCCCGTGAAACCCGCGCCGGCCCTGCCTGTGGTGCTCGGTGAGGCCGAGCTGGTCGCACCGTCCGAGACGCTCGCGGAGACCGAAGCCGCGGCCCACGGCGGCGAGACCATCGAGATCATCGACGACGCGCCACCGGCGTCCGCGTCGTCGGTGCGGCTCACGGCGGAGCAGCTGCGCTACCGCTCGCGCACGCAGCCGTCCGACATCCTGCGCCAGGTGCCGGGCCTGCAGGTCTCGCAGCACGCAGGCGGCGGCAAGGCCGACCAGTACTTCATCCGTGGGTTCGACGCCGATCATGGCACCGACGTCGCGATCTTCGCGGACGGCATCCCGGTCAACCTGACCTCCCACGGTCACGGGCAGGGCTACGCGGACTCGCACTGGATGATCCCGGAGACCGTGGCCTCGGTCGATGTCCACAAGGGTCCCTACGCCGCACGATTCGGCGACTTCTACACCGCGGGCGCGCTCGAGCTCGCGACGATCGACGAGGTCGCCGGTCCGACCGTGTGGGTCGCGGCGGGTGGCAGCGTGACCGGCAAGCAGCGGTTCGACAGCGTGGATCGCCGCGTCGTCGGGATGGCGAGCCCGGAGCTGCGCGACGGTGATCGCTCGCTCATCGCGCTGCAGATCGGCGAGGCCGACGGCGCGTTCCTCAACCCGCAGGACTTCCGGCAGGGCAACGCGCTCGTGAAGTGGGCGAGCCAGGTCGGGCCGGGCGAGCTCGCGCTCGCGACCACGTGGTATCGCGGCACGTGGAACCAATCCGGGCAGCTGCCGGAGGGTGAGATCGCCGCGGGCCGGCTCGATCGGTTCGGCGCGATCGACCCCAGCGAGGGGGGCCGGGCCTCGCGCGCCAGCGTGCAGCTCGGCTACGTCGTGAAGGATGCCGACGCCCGCTCGACGTGGCGCGTGATGGGGTACGGCGTCAGCAACGACCTCCAGCTGTTCTCGAACTTCACGCTCTACGCGCGCGACCCGGTCGCGGGCGACCAGATCGAGCAGACCGACGATCGGCTGATGGTGGGCCTCGATGCGGCGCACGAGCGCCGGCTGGCGGTCGCTGGCATCCCGACGTTCGTCACGGCCGGTATCCAGACGCGCGCGGATGCCGTCGAGACCAGCCTCCGCCACGCGGCCCGACGTCAGCGCCTCGCGAGTTGCTTCGGCGCCCAGGCCGGCGCGTGCAACCACACCCAGAACAGCATCCGCAGCGTGGGCGCGTACGTCGAGGCGAACATGTTGCCGGCCGCGTGGCTGACCGTGCAGCCCGGGATCAGGATCGACCGGTACTCGTGGATGGTCGACGATCTCGCCGGCGCTGCGATGGACGCCACGACCGGCGAGCCGCTCGACGGCGCGACCATGACGACCGCCGGCAGCGCGAGCGCGGCGATCGCCAATCCGAAGCTGTCCGTCCAGCTCCGGGCCGACGATCAGGTCAGCTTCTTCTTCAACGCCGGGTCGGGCTTTCACTCCAACGATGCGCGCGCCGCGGTGACCAGCGCGGGCGAGGGTGCGCTCGTGCGGGCCCTCGGCGGCGAGGTCGGCGTGCGGATGAAGCCGGCGCCGCGCACGCGCGTCTCCGCTGACATCTGGTACCTCCGCCTCGCGTCCGAGCAGGTGTGGAGTGGCGACGCCGGCGGCACCGAGGCTTCGGACCCGACGCGGCGCTTCGGCCTCGACGTCGAGGGCTCGGTCGATGCCACGCGGTGGCTCAAGCTCGACGGCAACGTCACGTGGTCGAAGGCGTCGTTCGTCGCGAATCGTGGCAACGGTGGCGGCCTCGCGCTCGCGCCACGCTGGATGGGGTCGGGAGGTGCGACCGTGCACGCCGGCGGCCGCTTCGTGTCCCTGCGCGCGCGCGGCATCGGTGATCGCGCCGGCAACGACGAGGGCACGCTGACCGCGCAGGGCTACGTCCTCGTCGACGTCATCGCCGGGGCGCAGCTCGGCTCGGTCGAGCTCAACCTCACCGTCAACAACGCGCTCGACACCGCGTGGCGCGAGGCGCAGTTCGCGGAGGAGTCGCGCGTGATGCCAACCGGTGACATCACCGAGCAGATGCACTTCACGCCGGGCGCGCCGCTGTCCGCGACGGTGACCGTCGCGTATCGGTGGTAACGGCTCAGCGGTGGCCGGCGCCGGCTACTTCGCGTGCGCGCCGGCCGTCTCGGCCGCGTCCCAGGCATCGGCCCACGCGGCGATCGCGGCGAGGTCGGCGCCCTTCACCGAGCCGGGCTTGTTCTTCGGCATCGTCGGCTTGCCGCCGCCGATCGCGAGGACCTCACGGATGTCCTTCGCGCTGGTGTGCTCGCCGGTGAACGGGTACGCGGTCATCTCGAACTCCTCGAGCTTCTTCGCGGACGCGTTCTTGCTGCCTTTCGTGTGGCAGCTCGCGCAGTGCTTCTGGAACGCGGGCTTCGCGGCCGCGAAGGCGACCGTCTCGGTCGCGAGGAGCTCGGCCTTGACGGCCTCGGGGTCGGGCTTGGGCTCCACCATCGCGGCGGGCTCGGCCTCGGGCTCGGCCGGCTCGGCCGGCTCGGCCGGCTCGGCCGGCTCGGCCGCGACGGGCTTCGGGGCCGACTTCGATCCGCCGCCACACGCGGCCAAGGTCACGACGAGCGAGAACACCAGGGTCTTCATCGCCGCGTTCATACCACCGCGGCGGACACGCGCGGTCAGTGGTGGCGGTGATCCTCGGCGGGCGGGGAGGGC
>JALZOI010000252.1 GCA_030857245.1 Myxococcota bacterium | reverse complement strand
GCCGCGAGGTGCGGCACGAGCGCCATCGCGAGGACGCTCGCGAGCAGGCGGCGGGGAGAGCGGCTCGGCATCGGCGGACAGTGGCGCAGCGCCCCGAGCGGGTCAATCGGCGGGGGCTCAACCGGCCTGTCATCGCGCGACCCACACGTCGCGACCACGCCGCAGCCCGCCGCGGCCCCCCAGCCCCGCACCGCCGCGGCCCCCCAGCCCCGCACCGCCGTGGCACAATGAGGCTGTTGTCACGCAGTGCTCCTCGCTTCCGCGTCGACCTCCCCGTCACCGCGGTCCCCCTGCTGGGCGGCGAACGCGCGGTCTGCCGGACCCGCGATGTCTCGCTCGCGGGGCTCAGCCTCGACACCGAGGTCGCCTGGTTCCCGATCGGCACGCGGCTGTCGCTGACGCTGTTCGATGCGTGGAACGGCAACGGCTTCGAGATGATCGGCGACGTCGTCCGCGAGGCGACCGCGCCGAGCTGGATCCTCGGCATCCTGCTCATCCAGCCGCCGGAGGATTGGGACATCCTCGTCGCGACCGCCGCGCGGCAGACGCTGCCAACCGAGAAGCCCGGCAAGCGGCTGCGCGTCCTCGTGGTCGGCGATGATCACCGGCAGCGCGGGGCGATGGCGCTCTACGTCACCAGCGGCTGGGACGTGCTGTTCGCGTCCGACGAGGACAGCATCAGCGAGGCTGTCGCGAACATCTCGCTCGACGCGGTCGTCGCCGAGCTCGACGGCGGCGACCCCCGGCTGACGCCGATCATGGAGAGCGTGCAGCGCGTGCAGCCCGCGGCCCGCCGGATCGTGCGCGGCACCGGCAAGGGCTCGACGGCGCTCGTGCATCGCTTCGTCGCGCGCGACGCCGGCCTCGAGGCGCTGCTCGATGCCATGACCGCCGACCTCCCGACGACGGCTACGTGAAGTCGGACGTCAGGTCGGCTTCGAGTCGCAGGATCGTCGCCTTCTGCTTCTCGAGGACTTCCTTGAGCTGGCGCTGCGCCATCTCCTCGCGCAGCCGCGCCGCCCGATCGCGCGAAGCGCGGGCCACCGCGGCGAGCGACACCACGCGCGCGACGGTGACGGCGACGAGCGTCGCAGCTTCGACGACGACCATCTGATCGGTCGGCTCGCGGAACGCGCGCTCGACCGCGACCATCAGCCGGTCGAACACCAGCTCGGCATCGGCGAGCACGACCTCCTCGTTATCGCCCCAGGCGAGCCGGCGCGACACCGCCTCGGCGAGAGCGACGTCGAGGCCCGGCACCGACTCGCCGCCGACGGTGAGCGCGCGGAGCACGGCATCGAACACCTCCGCCCCCGGAGGCTCGCGATCGCCGTGCTCGGCGGTATCGAGCACCTCGTCGCGGAGGACGGCCACGGCTTCGGCGAGGGGGTTGGAGGTATCGGCGTCGATCATGGGGTCACCATTCCGTGGTGCCGCGGGAACCCCACGGCAAGCTGGGGTCGACGTTGGTCGCGAACCGGCGCTCGAGCTCGGCGCGCCGCTTCTCGGCCTCGGCGACCTCGTGGTGGAGCGCCGTGGTGGTCGCCTGGATCTCGCGGAGTCGCTCGCTGTACGGCGCGACCGCCTCGAGCACGATGCCCGTCATCGCGCTGACGAGGCGCTGGTGACCGACGCTGAGCGCGCGCAGCACCTTCGCGCGGTTCGCCTCGGTGGCCTGGATCTGGTGGACGCTCGAGGCCGCGATGATGCGGGCGCTATCGAGAGCGTCGAACAGCGGCGTCACCCCCTGCTCGTCGACGGAGCGCACGCCGTAGAGCTCGCGCGCCGCGTGCACCGCACTGCCGAAGTTGTTCGCGCCCTCGCTCGCGATCGCCTCGAGCGCGCTCAGCGTCTGCTTGATGAGCTCGGCCCGCGGCGCCGTGCGAGCGCGCGCGATCGTGATCGTCTTCGCGATCGCGTCGATGACCTCCGACGACACCCCCGAGCTGGTGACCGGGCGGTCGGGGCGCAGGAACGGGATCGTCGGGCGCTCGATGAAGCGCTCGCCGGTCTCGTAGACGTCCTCGGTCGGGGGCTCGGGATCGGTGACGGTGCTGTGGAGCTCGATCAGGGCGAGATCGATCTGGCGCAGCCGCTCGGCGAGCAACCCACCGAGGGCGAGCTCGGCGACGACGAGGGCGCGGCTGACCGCGACGTCGAGCAGGAACCCGAGCTGCGGGTCGCTCGACCGGATGTCATCGACGACCGCCCGCGAGCTGGTCGCGAGGATGTCCATCATCCCGCGCACCGGCCCGAAGTCACCGCCGCGCTCGAACCAGCTGCTCCCGAGGTTCTGCGCGAACGTCCACACGTTCACGCCCGTCGACTTCTCGAGGTCGTGGAACACCGCCTGGCACAGGCTCAGCGCGACGAGGTCGAGCGCCTCCTTCGGCTCGAGGCCGCGCACGATCGGGTTCTTCGTGAGTCCGCGGTCCTTCGCGACGAGCAGGAACTTCTGCCGCTTCTGCCACCACGCCATCGCCCCGCTCGTCCGCACGACCTGCGTCGATGACGGCGCCGCCGGCGGGGCCTCGATGATGATCGTGGTGACGTTATCGCCACCTCCGCCGCGGAGCGCGAGCTCGATCAGGTCGCGAGCGACGTGCTGCGGGTCGTCACCCGACCCGAGGATGTACTGGATGGCCTCCGTCGAGGCATAGCCATAGAGCCCGTCCGAGCACAGCAGCAGGCGATCACCGGGCTCCAGCTCGAGCTCGAGGAGATCGACGCGCGTGCTGGGCCGCGAGCCGAGGTTGCGCGACAGCACGTTCTTGTACGGATGGCGCTCGGCTTCCTCGGCCGACAGCAGGCCGCGGTCGACGAGCTCCTCGACGATCGTGTGATCGCGGGTCAGCGTCTGCAGCCGGCCGCCGCGCAGCAGGTACGCGCGGCTGTCACCGACGTGCCCGATCACGACATGCTTGCTGTCGACGACCAGGCACGCCACGACCGTGGTCCCCATGCCGTGCCGCTCGCGATGCGCCTGCGCCGACGCGTGCACCGCCGCCGACCCGGCGAGGATCGCGGCCTCGAGGAGCGGCCGCGGCGCGAGCGTCAACCGGCGCTGCGTCACGAAGTCGCGGATCGCGTCGCGTGCGGTCTGCGACGCGATGTCGCCGGCGTTGGCGCCGCCCATCCCGTCGAGCACGACGAAGAGCCCGCGCACGGGCTCCATGATCATCGAGTCCTCGTTGGTCGATCGCACCTTGCCGACGTTGGTGTCGCCGGCGATCCGCATGCCGGTCGTCGGGAGCGTCAACCCGCTCACGAGGACCGGCCCTTCAGCAGCTCGTACTCGCGCTCCCAGTTGCGCTGGCGGCTCTCGAGCTCGTCGGCGACCAGGTCGTTGAGCGCACGGGCGGTGCTGGCGGTGACGCGGGTCAGCAGCAGCGTGAGCTCGGCGCCTTCGGTCGTGCCCGCACCGTCCTGCTGGGCGACCTGCGCGGCCGTGTCACCGATCGCGACCAGCATCGCCAGCACGCTGGCCGGCGACTGGGCCTCGGCGGCGCGCATGGCGAGGAACGTGTGGAGGAACGCGCGATGGTGGCCGAGATCGCCGGTCGCGATGAAGTTGCCGAGGTGCTCGAGCACCGCGCCGATCTGGCTCCGCGCCGTCGCATCATCGAGCCGGCCGAGCGACGGATCGAGCGAAGAACGCAACTCGAGCAGCCGCTGCAAGACTTTCGGACGCAGCGTCTCGTACGCACGTGCCAGCGGCGGCACCGTCGACGACGTCGACATCTGATGGGTGATGGTACACTGCCTTCGCAACCGGGTGGTACGCTGAGGGGCGCAATGAAGGAAGGGCGTGTGCTCGTCGTCGACGACGAACCGATGGTGCGCGAGACCCTCGGGCAGGTGCTGAAGGAGGAGGGCTACGTCGTGGAGCTCGCCGTGGATGGCGAGAGCGCCCTCGAGTGTGTCTACGCCGCCCGGCCCGATGCGATCCTGCTCGACCTGATGATGCCCGGCATGAACGGGCGCCAGTTCCTGCAGACGTTGCGCAGCGAGCCCGCGTACGCCGATGTGCCGGTGCTGCTGATGACCGCGGTGCACGGCCTCGAGGTCAGCCCGGCGACGCTCGGCGCGAGCGAGGTCGTCGAGAAGCCGTTCAACGTCGACGAGCTCCTCAACAAGGTCGCCCTCGCCGTCTACCGGTCGCGCGACGCGAACAAGTCGATCAGCCAGCCGCTGCCGTTCGTGACGGTCCCCGCGGAGACCGCGCCCGACACCGATCGCGGGGTCGTGCTGATCGTCGAGCACGATCGCGCGCGCCTCCAGCAGCTCGACATGAAGCTGTCGGCGCGGGGCTACACCGTGGTCTCGATGACCCGCGCGCTCGTCCAGCTGTCGCGGCTCGCGCGCGCGCTGCGGCCGCGGGCGATCCTGCTCGACCTGCTCTCCCAGGGCGTCAACGACGTCGTCACCGAGCTTCGCGCCGAGAAGGAGCTCGAGGGCATCCCGCTCCTCGTGTTCGCGCGCGAGCGCTCGACGAACGCGAAGCTCGCGATCGAGATCTTCGGGCAGGCCACCGACAGCGATCTCGTGGCGTTCGTCGAGAAGTCGGCGCCGATCGCACGCGTCGCGCCGTAGCCGCCGTTACTTCTGCGGCTTCGACTTCGGCGAGAGCACGAGCTCGACGCGCCGGTTCGCCGCCTTGTTCGACTTCGACACCGGCCGGTACTGACCGTAGGCGAGCGCCACGAGCCGGCCCGGCGGGATCTTCTGGGCGTCCTGGAGGTGATGCACGACGGCGAGCGCGCGCGCCGCCGAGAGCTCCCAGTTCGTGGCGAACCGGATCACCGGGGGCTCGACCGGCGGCGGGGGTGCGGCCTTCACGGCCTTCGCACCCTTCTTCGCCGGCGCGGGCTTCGGCGCCACCGGCGGCGGCGGCGGCTGGTCGTCGGTGTGGCCGGCGACGGCGATCTGCTGCTCCGGCAGCTCCTTGATCGCGGCCGCGAGCTTGTCGAGCAGCTTCTTGCCACCCGGCGTCAGCGCATCGTCGTTCGCCTTGAACAGCGCCTTGTCGACGAGCGAGATCCGGATCTCCGCACCTTCCGACGTCACGGTGCCGGCACTCTTGTCGACCGCGGCATCGAGCTTCTGCTCCGCTGCCTTGGTGTCCTTCGCCTGCTTGTCGACATCGGCGGCCTTGCCAGCGGTCGTGGATTGCACCTGCACGGCATCGGCGAGCTGCTGCGTCAGCGCCTGCTTGTCGGCTTCGAGCTGCTTGGCCTCGCGCGCGAGCTGCGCGCTCTTCGCTTGCTCCGCCGCCACCGCGGTCTCGCGCGCCGCCTGCGCGTGCGCACGCTCGTCGCCCTCGCCGTCGATCATCGGACGCGCGAAGTACCCCGCCGCGCCGCCGGCCCCGAGTGCCACAACGAACAGCACGAGGATCGCCAGCTTGCTCGTCCCACCGCGCTTCGGCTGCTTCGGCATCCGCGCCTCGCTCTCGCGTTTCGGCATCGGCAGCTTCGGATAGACGAGCAGGCCGCTCTCCGACTGCTCGCGGTGACTGCTCATGCCGTCGAGCGTAGCTCAACTCGTTCACCGCCATGCGCAGGTGCAGGCTCACTTACGGTTCGCGCGAGCTCAGTCGCCGGTAACCGGCTCCTTTGGCCCAGGGTGATTTCCATCGGCGCTGCGCGCCGACAGAACTGGATCGCGTGGCCTCAGTCGCCGACGGCACCGCCTGCGCCGCGCGGATCAGCCGCCCCTTCCCAGCCCGCCGCACCACGCACGATCGCGGTGACGGTGCCGAGATCGCCCTCGCGGCTCCACTCGACGGTGTGGCCCTTCGCGCGCAGTGCCTCGTCGGTGGCGCGGTCGATCGAGAACGGCTCGACGCGCAGCTTGTCGGGGAGGTGCTGGTGATGGACGCGCGGGTTCCCGACGGCGGCCGCTGCACCTTGCTTGAAATCGAGCACGTTCGAGATCGTCTGCCAGACCGCGGTGATGATGCGCGGGCCGCCCGCGGCGCCGGCCACCATCACGACCTCGCCCTTGCCGTTCTCGACGATGGACGGCGACATCGACGACAGCATCCGCTTGCCGGGCTCGATCTTGTTCGCGATCCCCTGGACGAGCCCGAACAGGTTCGGCGTGCCGGGCTTCGCGGTGAAGTCGTCCATCTCGTTGTTGAGCAGGAAGCCGGCGCCAGCGACGGTGACGCCACTGCCGAACGAGGTGTTGAGCGTCGTCGTGAGCGCGACCGCCATGCCGGCTCCATCGACCACGCAGAGGTGCGTCGTGTGGGTGCCATCGAACAGCGCGGTGACCGCCTTCGCGGGCAGCGCGCGCTCGGTGATCGTCTGCGCGAGCTCGTCCTGATACGCGCGCGACATCAGCTTGGTGACCGGCATGTCCTTGACGAACTTCGGGTCGCCGAGCAGCTCGTTGCGCGCCGCGAACGAGCGCTTCCAGACCTCGACGAGCCGGTGCAGGTGCTCGGTGCCGTGCCACGGCAGGGTGCCGAGCTCGACGTCGCGCAGCATGCCCGCCGTCATCGAGAGCACGATGCCGCCCGAGGACGGCGGCGGCATCGTCGTGATCGTGTAGCCGCGATAGCTCGTGCGCAGCGGGTCGCGCCAGATCGCCTTGTAGCCCGCGAGATCGGCCGCGGTGATCAATCCGCCACCGCGCTTCATCTCGTCGACGATCGCCTGCGCGGTCGGGCCCTTGTAGAAGCCGTCGGGGCCGCTCTTCGCGATCCGCTCGAGCGTGGTGGCGAGCTCGGGCAGCTTGACGATCGTGCCCTCGCTGACCGGCTTGCCGCCGGGGAACCACAGCGCGGCGGTCGCCGGGAACTTGATCATGCGGGCCCCCGAGCGCGGCGAGGCGAGCGCGTTCGCGAGGTACGCGTTGACCGGGAAGCCCTCGCGGGCGAGCGCGATCGCGGGGGCGACGAGCGCCGCCCACGTCAGCTTGCCGAGCTTGGAGTGGAGGGCCCACTGACCGGCGACCGCGCCCGGCACGCCCGACGCGCGGTGACCGGTGATCGACGCGTCGGTCGGGTTCCCGGCGTCATCGAGGAACATCTTCTCGGTCGCCGCGGCCGGGGCGGTCTCGCGGAAGTCGAGCGTGACCGCCTTGCCGGCCGTGACCCGCACGACCGCGAAGCCGCCGCCGCCGAGGTTGCCGGCGGTCGGATGGACGACGGCGAGCGCGAACGCGGTGGCGACCGCGGCGTCGACCGCGTTGCCCCCGGCCGCGAGGATGTCCTTGCCGACCTGCGACGCCAGCGGGTGCTGCGAGACCACCATGAAGGTCTTGCCGGTGCCTGCGAGCACCGGATCGATCGGCGCGGGCGGGCGCGCTGGGTCCAGGTACGTCGGCGCGACACCGGCATCCGCCACGATCCCGACCGGCACCGCGACCGCGGCATCCCCGGCGGCGGGCGGCGGCGGCGGCGGTGCCTTGCGAGAGCATGCGGCGATCGCGACGGAGAGGACGAGCAGGCGCGAGCACCAGACCGAGGAGAGCCGAGGGACCGGGATCATGGCCGGCATCCTAGGCGTTCCTGCAGCCCGCGGGTGTGACACGGATGTCGCGAAGCCAGGGCCGCGGCGGCGACTGCCCGGCGCAACCGGTGAGCGGGATCCGCGGCGCAAGTCACGGCCCGGCCTCGCGAAACGGCGCCAGCGACGGCATGGCACCGACGTTGCTGAAGCTCCACCCATGCGCTCGTTCATGTACGCCCTCCTCCTCTGCTCCGTCGCCGCGTGCGGCGCCAATGACATCAACGGCGGCGATGACACCGGGGGCGCCCCGTCGGCGGATGCCGGTGCCGGCGGCGTCGGCTTCGGCGGCGCCCAGGACATCGGCGAGTTCCGCAGCATCCTCGAGCGGGGCGAGATCCCCGGTCCGAGCACGCTCGACGCGAACGGGTTCTTCAACGAGCACTTCAACGAGCCGCCCGCGCTGACCTGCACGGGCACCCTGTGCCTGTCGCCGGGGCTCATGGTCGGCAAGGACTGGATGACCGGCAACTACCAGGCCGCGCTCCAGCTCTCCGTCAACACGAACGTCGATCCGAGCCAGTACACCCGCCTGCCGATGAACCTGGTGGTCGTCGTCGATCACTCGGGCTCGATGTCGCAGGACGGGCGGCTCGACAAGGTGAAGACCGGGCTGCACACGCTGATCGATCAGGTCGGCGCGAACGATCGCGTGGCGATCGTCTCGTTCGATGATGTCGTGACGATCGACGCTCCGTTCACCGACGTCATCGACCGGGCGCGGCTCCACACGGTCGTCGACGCGCTACGCCCGCGCGGCGGCACCAACCTCCACGATGGCCTGCGCGCTGGCTTCACGATGCTCGGCGAGAACCCGACCGACGAGCGCCAGAACCGGGTGGTGTTCCTCTCCGACGGGCTCGCGACCGTCGGGATCACGACGCAGGCGACGATCATCTCGATGGCGAGCAGCTTCATCTCGCGCGGCATCGGTCTCACGACGATCGGCGTCGGCAACGACTTCGACGTGGAGCTCATGCGCGGGCTCGCCGAGCGCGGTGCCGGCAACTTCTACTACGTGGAGGATGCGGCCGCGGCCACCGAGGTGTTCGCGCAGGAGCTCGCCTACTTCCTGTCGCCGCTCGCGATGGACATCCGGATCGAGGTCGCGACGCCGCCCACCTGGGAGATGAAGTCGGTGGTCGGCTCGAAGCTGTGGCAGGCCGGACCGAGCCAGGGCCGCATGGAGATCCCCGCCGTGTTCCTCGCGAGCCGCGTCACCCAGGGTCCCGACCCGATGACCGGTGGCCGCCGTGGCGGTGGCAGCATGATCTTCATCCAGCTCGCACCGCACACCAGCAGCGCCGGCAAGGTCGCCGACCTCACGCTGTCGTATCGCGCGCCGAACTCGACCGAGCGGATCACGCAGCGGCTGACGCTCGACTACGACCGCGATCCGAACGAGGCGCTCGAGACGCCGTACCTCTCGTACCCGTCGATGTCCGAGCGCTACGCGATGTACAACATGTACCTCGGCTTCCGGCTCGCGACCGAGTACGCGGTCACCAGCCACGGCTGCGCCGCCGCGGTGCTCTCCGCGATCCGCGCCAACGCGTCGTCGTGGGGCGAGCGCTACACCTCCGACGACGACATCGCCGCGGACCTCATCCTGCTCGATCGGTTCCTCGCGAACCTGCACGCCCGCGGCGCGATCACCGACGTCCCACTCGCCAGCTGCCCGAACGTCGGCCAGCCGTATCCGCCGAACCCCGACTACGGCTACGACCACGACCACGGCCATGGCCACGCCGGCTGCTCGACCACCGGCGCGGCCGGCGGCGCCGGCGGAGGCGCGCTGCTGCTCCTCGGCGCGGTGCTGCTC
>JALZOI010000874.1 GCA_030857245.1 Myxococcota bacterium | reverse complement strand
AGCGGGCAGGGGCGCCGCAGGCCGCCGCGACGATGACCACGAGGTGCTTCATGGGCGCGTCTTCGCACGTCGAGGCGCGCTCCTGGGGACGCTCTTCGTGACGCTCTTGGCACACAGATCGCGGCCCCACCGCTCGATCGCGACGGCGACCTGCCCGAACGCCTCGCCGTGCGCGGTCAGCGCGTAGCTGACGCGCACCGGCGGCCCCGGCTCGACGGTGCGCGCGATCAGGCCGCGCGCCTCGAGCTCCTTGAGGCGCGCGGACAGGATCTTGTCGCCGGGTGCATGCTCGACATCGGCGATCTCGCTGAACCGGCGTGGTCCCGCCTGGAGGACCGTCAGGATCATCGCGTTCCACGGCTTGCCGAGGACGTGGATCGCAGCCTGGAAGGCCGTGCACTGGGAGTCGACCACCTTCGCCACGTGCCCAGTCTAGCCAGGGAGCTATCCAAAGGGAAGTCCCTTGCAGAAAAGCCATCGCTCTGGCCTTGCGAGCAGCCGGATGGTTGCTATCCAAAAGAAAGGGAGGTGACACCATGACCCGATCGACGACCCGATCGACGACCCGACCGACGACCCGATCGACGACCCGATCGACGACCCGACCGACGACCCGATCGACGACCCCGCTTCCCGCGCGCTCGCTGACCCGCGTGATCACGCCCCCACCGACGGAGCCCGGCTTCATCGGACCCGGGCACCTGGCTGTCCAGGTGGTGCGCCCGGATGACCTCGCGGCCAGCGACCCCTTCGTGCTGCTGATGGACGACCGGCTCGAGCTCGGCGCGCCCCGTCAGATCGGCGGTGCGCATCCGCACGCCGGTCTCGAGACGGTCACCCTGATCCTCGACGGCACGCTCGCCGACCGCGACGAGGGCGAGCTCACCCATGGCGACGCGATCTGGATGACCGCGGGCCGCGGCATCATCCACAACGAGGTCGTCCACGCCGGCGGCCGCGCGCGCGTGCTGCAGCTGTGGATCGCGCTGCCACCACACGAGCGTGAGACCGCGCCCGACTTCGAGGTGATCCGCGGCGCCACCGTCCCGGTGCGGCGCGAGCCCGGCAGCATCGCGCGGCTCTACAGCGGCGCCACCGGCACCCTGCGCTCGCCGACGCGCAACCGCGCGCCGGTCACGCTCGTCGACGTCACGCTCGACCCCGGCGCGCACTTCGTGCAGGAGCTGCCCGCCTCGTACAACGGCTTCGGCTATGTCGTCGATGGCGACGTCACGATCGGCGGCCACCCGCTCGCGCGGGGCCAGGTAGGCTGGTCCGGACCGGTCGCTCCGGGCGGTGCTAGCACGCTGACGCTCGACGCCGGCGCGGCCGGCGCGCGGCTCGTGCTCTACGCTGGCGAGCCGCAACGGGCACCCTTGATCCAGCACGGTCCATTCGTGGCGGGATCGCATCCCGAGATCGTCGAGCTCTATCGCCGGCTTCGCGCCGGCACCTTCGAACCGATGAGCGCGGTGGCCCGCCGGCACCGCCGCGAGCACGCACTCCCACCCGCCCGATGAGGACCCTGTCATGAAGCTCCAGATGGCCACGCTCCTGATGCACAGCGCCGACGTCCCGACCTCCGCGCGTGATGCGCTCCGCGCCGCGTTTGCCGGCACCCACGAGGATCGCGACGAGCTGCTGGAATCCGCCGCTCGCATCCTGCATCGCGAGACCGAGCTTGGCTGCGCCGACGTCCGCGAGCTCGTCGGCCTCGGCGCCGGCGCTGGCTGCGACTGAGCGCGCCGCGCTGCCTCAGGCGCTCGGGTCGCGCAATGCGGCGATGATCTCGGTCGTCGCCGCGAAGCCGTCGGCGACGTCATCGTGCTCCATCCACACAGCCTCCACCGCGGCGGCGATGACCGACAGCTCATCATCGGCGTCGTCGGCAAGCACCGCCGCCGTCTCCCTCGACGACCGCCTGCTCGGCGTGAGTGGAGACCAGCTCGAGGCGGTCCGTCGCCACGAACCGGCAGACGAGTCGGCCCGCGCGCGAGGCAGCACGGTCAGACTGCGGCGCACTGCCGCGCGGCTGGCCGCAGACTCCGCACGCGGCCATGGCCCGCATGCCACTGCCGCAGTGGGCGCAGAGCTCGGGAGGATCCCCATCGTCCGCCTCGTCGTACACGATCGCGTTGCTCCAGCGCAGGGCCTGCGCGCCGGGACCCCGCCGGCGACCAGGCCCGCCGCGCGCGCATCCCGGTCGAGCTTCGCTCCGGTCGTGCGGGTCACGTGGTCCCAGAGCTCGCGCTCCGCTTCGCGCACCTGGACGGCGGCTTCCGCGTTGGACACGTGGACGTAGGAATCCGTCCGGGTGAACAGCACGTTCCTCACCAGGCGAACCAGCTCGCGGGTTTGGTGTCGACCACGTGCCGACCGTCGCGCAAGCAACGGCATGGGTCAACCGATGCGGAACTGCAGCCGACGCGCTCCCGACGACGACGTCGTGATCAGTGCGGGCCGGGCACGGTGCGCATGCTGATCGTGCCGGTTCGCTGCCAGCCCGCCGCGAGCAGCCAGGTCTGCGGTCGCGCCACCATCAGCCGCTCGTACGTCGCTGGCACGGGATCGAGGAATGGGGATTCGGCGAGCTCGACCCAGCCCGGGAAGCTGGGGCCGCTCGAGAAGTAGTCGACACCCCAACGGCGCGTCGCCGTGCTCGTGTCATGACCATGGTGGCGCCAGTTATTGAGCACGTAGGCGAGGGCGTTGCGTGCCTGGGTGGGCGAGGTGAGGGGCGATGTCCCGTCGACTGTTGAATCTCGGTGGCGGTCGGGGTGATCACTACGCGGCCTTCGTTCGCGTTGCAACAGCGGGCGTGGAGTTCTCGTGACGAGTGAGTGCGCGCATCAGTTGGGTC
>JALZOI010000251.1 GCA_030857245.1 Myxococcota bacterium | reverse complement strand
CTACCGGATCACCGGCGGCATCATCGAGCGCGCCGCCGCGAGCGCTCGCAGCCGCGCCGCCGGCCGCGGGACGCCGCTCGAGCTCGCGGATCTACGCGCCGGCGTGCGCGCCCAGCTCGAGCCTGATCTCGTGACGCTCGCGCGGCGGATCGAGTGGCAGCAGACCTGGGACGACCTCGTGCTCCCCGACGACGTCGTCGACGAGCTCTACCAGATGCTCGGCCGCGTGAAGCACCGGCGCACCGTCCTCGACGAGTGGGGCTTCGGCCGCAAGGTCGCCAAGGGCGTCGGCATCTCGGCGCTGTTCTCGGGCGCGCCGGGCACCGGCAAGACCATGGTCGCCGGGCTGATCGCGCGCGAGCTCCAGCTCGACCTCTACCAGATCGACGTCTCGCGCATGGTCTCGAAGTGGGTCGGCGAGACCGAGAAGAACCTCGGCCGGCTGTTCGACGCGGCCGCCGCCGGCCACGCGGTGCTGCTGTTCGACGAGGCCGACTCGCTGTTCGCGAAGCGCACCGAGGTCAAGTCGAGCAACGATCGGTACGCCAACCTCGAGGTCAACTACCTGCTCCAGCGCATGGAGGCCTTCGAGGGGATCACGATCCTCACGACCAACCTCGAGACCTCGATCGACGAGGCCTTCCGCCGCCGCCTCGCGTTCCGCATCCACTTCCCCGTCCCCGAGATCGAGGAGCGCAAGCAGCTGTGGCAGGCGATGCTGCCTGCCGAGGCACGCATCGAGCGAGGCATCGACTTCACGAGCCTCGCCGAGCGCTTCGCGATGAGCGGCGGGTACATCCGCAACGCCGTGCTGCGCGCCGCCTACCTCGCCGCCGACGATGGCGGCGTGATCACGACCCGGCACCTGCAGCGCGCCGCCGCGCTCGAGTACACGGCGATGGGCAAGATCATCCACACCGATTCCACGACGCTGTAGGTCGCCGGGTGTCCACCTGGTTCGAGGAGGCCGTCAGCTGTCCCGCCTGTGGCGTGGCGATCCAGGCGCGCCTCGCGCGCGGGATCCACGCCGCCCGCGCACCGGAGGTCCGCGACCAGCTGTTCGCGCGGACGTTTCATCGCGTCACCTGCGTGGCGTGCGCGATCACGTTCACCGCGCAGCGTGCGTTCGTCTACACCGATACCGAGCGCAAGCACTGGCTCCAGGTCGCCCCCGCGATCGAGCGGCCGCGCTGGCCCGAGCTCGAGCCCGCGACCGAAGCGCTCTTCGATCGGGCGTTCACGGGCGCACCGCTCGCGCTCGAGATCCGCGAGGGCATGAAGCTGCGCCTCGTGTTCGGGCTCGAGGAGTTGCGCGAGAAGCTCGTGCTCTGGCGCGCCAACCTCGACGACGCCACCGTCGAGTGCCTGAAGGCGCAGCTCCTCGCCCATCAGCCGCGACTGATGCGCGCGAGGACGATCGTCGTCGATGCCGTCACCGCCGGCGCGCTCGAGCTCGTCGTCGACGACACGGAGCGCTTCGTGATCCCGGCCGCGCTCGTCGAGCGGTACCACGACGATCCCCGCCTGCCCGACCGCTTCCCCGAGCTGTTCGGCGGCCGCTACATCTCCCTGTTCCGGCTGACGGGCCCGCGGTTTCGCTGGGCGCAGCCCGCCGGCTGATCAGGGTTCGCCGGCGGGTTTGCGCACCCGCGCCGGGTTGAGCCGGATCTTGTCGACGTGCTTCGCGAACCAGTCCTTGATCCACGCCGCCAGCCGCCCACCTTTGGCCGCCTCGGTCTTCGGCGTGCCGTCGTATTGCCGGTAGAACTCGACGTAGCACTCCGCGAAGTACTCCTCCGGTGCATGGAGCGCGTACTGGCTGGGCGCGGCCTGGTAGCCCTCCTCGGAGAGCGAGAACAGCAGCGCCTCGCGCGTGACGCTCACGCGCCCGCGCCTCGCCTGCTTGTTCGCCTCGGTGAAGTGGAAGCGGTTGCCGGCGCGCGCGGCGTCGACGAGCGGATTGCCCTGGTACTTCGCGTCGAGCGCCGGGTGGTCCGCGCTCACGAGCTCCTTGACGCCGGTGTTGCCGTGCAGGGCGTGCTTCCACGCCTCCGTGACCTTCGGCTTGTCGGCGGCTGACAGCTTGTCGAAGCCGTTCATCTCCTCGGCCCACGTCTCGAACTGATCGACCCCGTAGCGCTTCCAGCCCGCGAGCCCGTAGGCGAGCTCGGTGTGCTCGCCGAGCATCGTGTCGACGGAGTGCCCGATCTCGTGCAGCACCGTCGCCGCGAACTGATCCATCGCGATCGGCTTCACCGTGTAGCGGCCGCCCTGCTCGACCAGCCAGCCCGTCTTGGGGTCGGCCGCGATGCGCACCTCGGCATCGGTCAGCCCGTACTGCTGCTTGACCTGGGCGAGCGTCAGCTGCTGCTTCTCGTCGTAGCCATGGTCATCCGCCTGGTAGCGCGTCGAGTCATCGTCGAGCTCGATGTCCGGCTTGCTCCACTGGCCGAGCGGACCGATCTCCTTCTCGACGATCTTCTCGACGGAGTTCTGGTTGAGCTGCGCCGGCGGCAACCGCTCGACCACGCGCCACAGCCGCTTGGTCTCGGGCGCGTCGAAGCCCTGCACCTCGACATCGAACCGCACCCGGAACAGCGCGCGCACCACGGTCGCCGTCGTGACGTGGCGGCACAGCTGGTCGAGCACCTGCCGCTCCGCCGGCATCAGCGCGGCGCCGCGCGGCAGGGACTCGATCCACGTCAGCTGATCGGGCTCCGCATCGAGACGCTTGCCGAGCGACTTCAGCGCCGCCGCATCCCGCCCGAGGAGCGAGAGCAGCACCGTCGGCGTCTCCCACGTCAGCATCCAGTGTGCGGCGCCGTCGAGCGCGAACAGCTGCGCGATCGAGAGCGCCGGGAAGATCTGCTGAGGCATGAGCCGGGTCACCGAGCGCAGCGCGCTCGTCGCGTCGCGGTGCTTGCCGTCGAGCAGCGTCAGCTGCTGCGCCGGCCCTGCGCGTCGCACGAGGGCGAGCATGCCCGCCTTGTCGCGGGTAGCTACCAGCTCGAGCACGGCCTTCGCGAGGTCCCCGAGGTCCGCCGCGTCGGCGAGCGTCTCGGCGGTTCGGTTCGTCGCCATCTCGATGTCGGCTTCGCCCTCCTTGTACGCGGTGACCTGCTCGCGCGAGTCATCGTCCGTGACACCCTTCGCGAGCGCGTCGAAGCCGCGCTGCCCCTCCGGCAGCAGCAGGTCGTAGGCAGGGAAGTCGGCGTAGATCGTCGCGCGCTCCTCCATCAGCGTCGTCGCGACCGGTCGCACCGGATCGCGCGCCAGCAGCGACAGCGCATAGCTCGGCTCGGTCTCCTCGAGCATCCACTCGAGCAGCACGTGGTTGTTGGCGAGCGCCTTGGCCAGGTTCGCGGGCCGCTGGAGCGACGGGAACACGTCGATCGGGCTGTTGAAGCCGAACAGCTTGCGAGCCGCGCCGATCAGCTTCGCGGATCCTACCGTCGTGACCTCCTCGTGGTCCGGCCGCGTCGCCACGTAGCCGAGCAGCGCGGGCTCCGGCGACGTGAACCTCATCGCGAGGAGCTGCGGCAGCGTCGGGCGCAGCAGGAACATGGCCCGCACCAGCGACGCCCCGTAGACGTCGTCGAGCAGCCGCGTGATCGCCGCCGGCTCCCCGAGCACCTCGGCGCGCTCCTGGGGCGTGAGATCCGCGAGCCGCGCCAGCACCGTCTCGACGTCGGCGCTCGCGGGGCTCGACTCGATCGTCAGGCGCGCCTTCGATCCGACGCCGTAGGTCGCGCTGTCGATCGCCTCGACCTCGCTCTGCTCGGCGTCGACGGTATGTGGCGCGTCGCGCAGCAGCGTGTCCTTCACGAGCTTCACCGCCTTGGCGTCCTTGCTGTTGAGCACGAAGCGTCGGAGCTGATGCTCGTCCGCGCTCGCGGGCAGCCGCTTGACCCAGCCGTTGCCGTGCTCGCTCGCGACCAGCCGGCAGTTCTGCTTCGCATTCTGGGCGGAAGCCGCCGCGAGCCACAGCGTCGCGCGCTCGTCGGGATCCTCGTAGATCCAGCGGCGCAGCGCCTCATCGCCGGCGACGCTGGCGTGGACCCGGTCGAGCGTCGACCCGTCCAGCAGCTCGAACAGGGTCGTGCTCCGGCCGAGCAGCTTGCGGACCTGCTTGCGCGCACCATCCTTCGCCAGGAGCTCGGCGACCTCGACACTGCCCTTCATGCGGAGATACTCGCGGAGGTGCTGAGCGCGATCACCCGTCGCTTGGGCCAGGGCTTCGATGCCGACCTCCGCCGGATGATCGGTGACGAACAGGTACTGGAGCACCATCTCTGCTGACTCGCCCCGGAGCCGCGCGAGCAGCTTCTTGCTGTCGACCTTCGTCTCCATCTGCTGGGTGCGGGCCGCGGTATCGAGCAACGCGGTGTCGTTCTTGTTCTCGACCTGCTTCGGCAACGCCGTGACGGCGGCACGCAGCTCGTCGTTCCGCGCGTTCGCATCTCGCGTGTAGGTCGCTTGCAGTGCGGCGAGCTTCACCTTCGCCACGTCGTTGGTCGTGTTCTTCGCGAGCTCGGCGAGCTCCGCGCCGATCGCCGTGTTTGCGGCGATCGGCAGGTGATCGAGCCACACCCATTCATCGAGCGCATCGAGCGTCGCGGCGAGCGCCTTGGACCGCGCCTCGCTCGCGAGCTGGATCGCGGCGATCCCCGGCGCGGTGGTCTCCAGGTACCACTTCACGAGCGGCAGCTTGTCCTGGATCGAGCTCAGGTTCGCGAGCTGTGGCAGCGCCATGCCCATCGGTCCCGGCAGCAGTCCGCGCAGCTTCGTCACGAGCCCCGCGTCCGCGCCGAGATCCGCCAGCTCCAGGTTGCCGCGCTGATGCAGGTAGCGCAGGAGCACCGCCTTCGATGGCGGGGCCGTGGCGTCCACGGCGAGAGCCAACGTCGCCACCAGCTCGAAGCCGACGTCCTCCGCGAGCTCGAGGACGAGGTTGCCCGGCACTCGCTTCGCGAGCTCGGGCAGCAGCGTCTTCACGCCTTCGTCATGCGCGACGACCCGCACGAGCCTCGGCACGTCACTCGCCCGGCCCTTGCCCTCCTTCGCGAACGCTTCGAGCTCCTTCCACGCGGCCTCGCGGGCCTCCTGGGTCGAGGGCGCGCGCGCTGTCGCCCCGCCGCCATCCGCGTGGACGGTGACGGGCGCTTGCTGTGGCACCTGCTGCGGCTCTTCGTACCCGACGCCCATCTCACTCCTCCTTCGCTTGAAGCCGGAACATGTTCCCTCCGATCACGTGGAAGGTCGCACGAGGCGCACCGTCCGCGACGGCAGCGCGCGAGCGCGCAGCGTCGCGCGCACCAGCCCGCCGCTCAGCCGTTTCACCACCACGAGCTCGGTCCCCGCGATCGGAGCACCGCGGTCGTCGAGGAACACCCCGTGCCATCCGGTGTCGACCGGTCCGGCGACGCGGAGGTTGATGACGAGCCCCCCGGCCGCGCCGGTCACGTGATCGATCACCTCACCGCGGAGCGGCGGCTCCGGAGGCGGAGGCGGTGGCGGGTTGCACGGGTGCGCGACCCGCGCGCAGGCTTGCACGCCCGCCTCGTGGGCCGCCTTGCGCTCGGCCCAGCGCTCGTGCGTGAGCTCCGGATCCGGCGCCGGATCGGCGGCCGCGTCGGCGGTCGCGAGCACCGGGGCTGCGGCATCGCGCTGCGTCGCTGGCAGCGTCGGTCCGGTCGCGACCACGGCGCGATCGGCGGGCTGACTGCACCCGACGACGATGACGAATGGCGTCGCGAACACCGCTCTGCGCCGACCCGACATCCCGCCCGACATTACCACCCCGGCGATCACGACTCGCCGCGAAATGCGGCTGACCGCAGGCCATGCAGCACCTGACGACGCTGCTCACTCCGGGGGCGGCGAGAGCCGCACGGTTCGCGAGGGCAGTGTCGCGCGACGGAGAGTCGCCCGGTAGCGTCCGCTCGTGATCCGCTTGCCGAGGACGAAGTCCGTCCCGGGGATCGACGTCCCGCGGCTGTCGACGAACACCCCCCGCCACGCGTCGGTGATGCTGCTGCCGTCAATGACGACGAGCTGAACGACGAGCTCACCAGGTCCACCAGCTCCCGAAACGAACACTTCGCCCATGACGTCTGGACGTCGAGGCTCCGGCGGCGGAGGCGGTGGCGGGTTGCACGGGTGCGTGACCCGCGCGCACGCTTTCACGCCCGCCTCGTGGGCCGCCTTGCGCTCGGCCCAGCGCTCGTGCGTGAGCTGCGGTTCCGGAGCCTCGGCGGCCGCGTCGGTCGCAGCCACCGCCGCGGCGGCATCCCGGGGCGGCGCCTGCAGCGTCGGTCCGGTCGCGACCACGGCGCGATCGGCGGGCTGACTGCACCCGACGACGATGACGAATGGCGTCGCGAACACCGCTCTGCGCCGACCCGACATCGGCGGACGATACCACCCGGCCGTCACAACGCCCCGCGAATCGCGTGCGCCTCGAGGCGCGCCAGGGAGTCCTCGACGAGCCGGCGGTGGCGGCCGTCCGCAACCTCACGCGCGACGAGCGACGAGCTGCTCGGTTGCCGGGACGAGCGCGCTCGGCAGCAACCGCACGAGCGATGAGAGCACGACCGGCTTGAGCAGGAAGTGATCGAACCCTGCCGCGATCGCGAGGGGACGCGTCGTGGGGAGCACCGAACCGGTCAGCGCGATCAGGTACGGCCGCGCAGCGCCCATCTGGCAGAGCGTCCGCGCCACCTCGCAGCCGTGGAGATCGGGCATGTCGAGGTCGAGGATCGCTGCGTGCGGCTGAAACGCCGCTGCGAGCTCGAGGGCTTCGTAGCCGCCACTGCCGACCCGGCACTCGAAGCCGAGCAGCACGAGGTACTCGGCGATGAACGAGGCGCTCTCGGGGTAGTCGTCCACGACGAGCACGCGTCGTAGTGTCGGTCCGTCCATGTTTCCTGGTACCGCACGACGCGCCGATTGTCGACGGAGCGCTCGTGCTCACCGCATCGTTGCCGACGCTCCACGGCACTCCCGGAAATCCCCGTGCTCCGCTGACATCAGCGACGGCGATTCACGCGAGCCGCCGCGAGGTCCAGGGCTTCGTAGCCGCCACTGCCGACCCGGCACTCGAAGCCGCAGCTCGAGGTACTCGGCGATGAACGAAGCGCTCTCCCGGTAGTCGTCCACGACGAGTACGCGTGTCGGTACGTCCATGGTCCCTAATACCGACAGCGCGGCGCGGTTGTCGACGAGCGGCCCGGCTCACCACCCCGCCATTCACAAGGTACTCGCGGGAGGCGGATCCCGCCGCTGTCACAACGGCTGACCTTCGCATCTATCGGTGATGAAACCGCCAGAGTCCTTCGCTCATGGTCGCCCGCTGGCGCGGCGCGCGTCGCCGTCCGGAGCGGCTCGTCGCCGCTGGCGTCTCGCTCGCGAGGGCGAGCGCGCACGCCCGTACCGGCTGCTCGCCACGCTCACCGCCACCCTCCTCCTCGGCCCCGGCTGTCTCGCCGACGATCCCGACACCGCGACCACGGCGCGCGCGCTCGGGATCGGTCCCGGCGTGATCCTCCCCGACATCGCGCTCCCCTGCCCCACGCTCGACGACGTCATCGCGCAGCTCACCGCGAGCGGCGTCAGCGTGGGCGCCCTCGTCCACGCCGGCACCCGCCCCGATGGCAGCCGCTTTCAGGAGTTCGAGCATGCGATCGCCGCTCGGGCGCCGGGTGGCTGCGGCGTCGGGCTCAGCGGTCCGCTGTTCGCGCGCTGGCGCGCGGGGGGGTCGATGAGAGCGGTCATCGGGCCGGGCGGGTTCGAGCTCGTCAACCGGATCGGGCTTCCCCGCAGCACATCGACGCTCACGATCCCGCGCGCGGGGACGGTCGCGCGCTTCGACAACGCGCGGATCTATCACTCGGCGACGACCGGAGCGGTGCTCGTCGATGGTGATCACGCCGAGGAGTACCTTCGCCACGGCGGTCACCAGGGCTGGCTCGGCTTCCCGACCACCGACAGCGACGACTTCGTCACCGCCTGGGGCGAGGCCAGCATCAGCACGTTCGAAGGTGGCTCGATCTTCGCGGACGAGCGGATGAGCTACGACTGGACGCCGCGGCTCGTCGCGCTCAGCACGGCGTGGTCCGCGAAGTGGCTCGCGAAGGGTGGGCCGAAGCGGCCGCCCTTCTCCTGGCCGAACAGCGCGGTCGTGAACTGGGCGGACGGCAGCACGACGCTCCGCTTCGCGGGCGGCGGCGAGCTCATCGCGCATCCCGCGACCGGGCTGTTCGCGTTGCACGGCCCGGTGCTCGCGCAGTGGCACGTGTGGGGCGGGCTCGGGTCGTGGCTGGGGCGACCGATCTCCGATACCGGGTCGACCATAACCGGCACTCCGTTCACGCACTTCGAGCACGGGTCCATCTACGTGCATCCGACGCTCGGCCTGTTCTGGGTCGACGTGCCGATGCGGACCAAGTGGGAGACGCTCGGCTGGGAGTGGGGCGTGCTCGGCTATCCGACGGCGCATCCCGCCGGCAGCGTCGACGGCGGACGGGTGCAGGCGTTCGACGGGGGCGTGATGTACTCGCACGCCGGCCGCACCTTCCCCGTGCTGCCCGCGCATGGCGTGCTCGCGCGGTTCCGGACGGCCGGCGCCGAGCTCACGGTCGGCTATCCGACCGGCGATGCGGTGGCGTGCACGGCGACCAGCTGGTTCCAGACGTTCGACCACGGCGTGATCACGTCGAACCATGGGGGGCCGACGCCGATGACGGCGTTCACGAGGGGCGCCCTCGGCGGCGGCTGCTCGGGCAGCAACCTCGCGTGTGCCACCCAGGCGTTCCAGGTCTGCTATCCCGACGGCGCCGGCGGCGATCTGTCGTTCACGGTGACCGCGTGCAACGTCAGCGACGCGCTCGGTCAACTCCGACGCGTGATGCCGGACCCGACGGCCGTGCACGCGGGCCCGTGTGATCCGCCGGGAACCAACGGACCGCTGCCACCAAACCCGGGCGCCGCGTGCGACCAGGCCGGCGAGCAGTGCTGTCACGGCAGCTGCCTGAACGACCTGATCTGTAACGGTGGCGTGTGCCGGGAGACCTGCAGCGATCCCCACGGCTGCGGGGGCGGCCACGACCCCGAGGAGATCGAGATCGAGCTATGAGGCCCCGGAGATTGGCCGCCAAGGCCGCCAAGGGACGCCAAGGATTCGTAGAGAAGATCGGAGGGTGCGCCCCGTCCTTCACCCCTTCTGGCCTGGTCCCGATTCCGTGGACACGGTTTCAGGCTGCTTGAAGACGTTCATACTCGTTTGGCGTGAGGTAGCGCAACGCCGAGTGCGGGCGCCGGGTGTTGTAATGGGCGTCGATGTACGCGAA